>VFMC01000130.1 GCA_006515795.1 Acidimicrobiaceae bacterium
CCGGAGAGGCGAGCGGCGCGCACCACTTCGTCACGTAGCTCGAAGCGATCATGTCGGCCGGTAGCTATGTTGTCGTGAGCGGTCAGCATGTACTTGACGAAGTCCTGGAAGATCACACCAACCGATCGCCTGACCGAGAGCGGATCGCATCTCGTCACATCGACGCCATCCCACATGATCGAACCCCTCGAGGGTTGGTAGAGGCCTGCGAGCAGTTTGGCCAATGTCGTCTTCCCCGAGCCGTTCTCGCCCACCAATGCGACCACCTGACCCCGTTCGATCTCTAGCGACACATCCTCCAGAGCAGGCTCGTCACGTGACGGGTAGCAGAAAGTCAACGATTCGACCTTCAGGCGCAGGAACCCGCCGGGTGCTTGTGCTTCCGGTCGGACCGCATGCAACACGGGCATCACTGCGACGAACGACGTGAAGTCCTCGATGAACAACGAACTCTCGTACAACGAGCCGGCGCTCCCGGAGAGCAACTGCAGTCGTTGACCGAGCAGCACCACAGCTCCGGCGGCTGCGCCAGCTTGTGCAAGGTCCATCCGGCCTTCGTTGACGAACAACACCAACACTGCAAGCGTCGCGGCGGTCAGGGCTGATGTCACCATGCCACCGATCAGACCTACTCGCATTCGGCGAGTTACCACCGTTCGCAGCTCCGCGAGGCGCTCGTCCCAGAGCTTGTCGTATGTCCGTCGAAAGAACCCCGACAGATCGAATGCACGAACCTCGGCCGCTTCGTCCTTGCGGGTTAGGACGTACGACAGGTAGTCACGCCGGCGATCACGCTCCGTCTGCGCGACATTGAACCGGTAGATCACCTTGCTCGCCCGCGTTGTGGCGATCCAGAGCGGAACGTAGGCCAGCAGCACGACGACTAGGAAGAACGGCTCGAGGAGAAACAACGCCGCCGAAACACCCGCGATCGTTAGCAGCGCACTCAACATGCCAACCAAACCGGTCGCCATCTGCGCCGGCCGCGAGACGGCGTTGATCCTGGCGCGCTGCAGCCGGTCGAGGAAGGTCGGCGAATCGTAGGCGAGAAGCTCAACGCCGGTGGAGACATCAAGCACCTGGTCGAGCGCCCGTCGCGCCACCAGTTCGCCGAGCAAGCGCTGCAATTCGGTGCGAGCGAGATTGGCGAAGGCGATGACAGTGGACACTGCCGCAAGCGCGACGATCGACGGCAGAACACCCCGTATGTCGCCGGTGTCCTCCGCCACCGCGATCACACCCCGCAATACGCGCTGCATGATCAGAATCTGCGCGGCCATGCATCCCGCCGCGAAGAACTGCAGTACGGCGGAGATCGCGAACTCCCTGCGCGCCGCACCCCACGTGAGCGACAAAGCTCCCCTCAGCAGCCGCGGCATGCGTCGCAGACTGCGATCGCGCACGGTGAGCACATCGTCGATGCTGAGACGCTCGGTGGTCGCTTGGCTCACTGGCGTCTCAGATTCGGCTGCTCGAGGGTCGGACACGCTCATCTCCGAGAACGCTATTGCGTCGGTGGGTCACCTGTCTCGTCCGCCTGGGGATCGCCGACGAGCGGGTTCTGAACACGGCCCAATCGGTGCTCGGCGGATCGCCCGCGCCATGCCATCGCGCGGCGTGACGGAGCGACGATCGCTGTCGCATAGGCGATCCTCGATCGAACACCGGAGACAGCGCGGATGCCGGCAACGGCTTGGTGCGCCCATCGATGCTGCGTCGCTTCGTATGCGCGCAGCACGCGGCGCTCCTTGGCTGACGGTTCGAAGCTCCGCGCCCACCGTGCGAGGGGCGGTTCACCTTCCGGCTCGAGCGACGACCAGGCGGTGGTAACCGCCTTGGCGATCACCGAAAGGGCTCGCCATTGCCCGCCGATCCGCAGAAGTCGATCGAGGTCGAGCGCAGGAGCGGAGGCGGCCTGAACGACATCGCGCAGCGAGATCAGCGCTGGCTCCAGGTCGCTGACCGCAGCATGAAAACATGCGTGCAGGCACCGCTCCTCGGTCGCCAGCGCAAGTACCTCCATGTCTCCAACGGTCAGAGACACGAAGTGATCGAACAACGAACTCGCGTCAATCCACATGGCGAAGGGTCCGGCCACGAAGGTCCGGTGGAGGTCGACCGCGCCACCATGCGGAGCCCGCAGCGTCGCACCCTTTCCGAATCGACGATCGAAGTCTGCACGCAGCTCCGGCAGGACGCGGGTCACTCCGACGGTCTCGAGTGCAGCGACGGCGCTGGCGAACGACTCACTTGGAACCAGGATGTCGACATCGACGTACGGCCGAAGAGAGGGATCGGGGTAAAGCAGGTGAGCGTGCGCGCACCCCTTGAGCAGGCGATGCGGTAGCCCCGCTTCGGTGAGTCGCTCAACTGCTGACAACATCAGACGGTCAAGCGTGAGGACTCGCTCCATCGTCGCTCGTTGAAGCCCAATCGCCGATGCGACCTGCTGCTCGGTAGCGGGAAGCGACTCATCCTCGATGGCCGCCAACAGGAAGCCACTCAACCGATGGCGACTCACCTGCTCGATAGGGTCAGCACACGGTCGAGTTCGCGCGTTCCTGCCTCCCCGGTCAGCGACCCCTCCACCATCAGGGTGTCTCGGATCGACCGTGCATTCGTCGGAGACGACAGCAGTTGCCAGACCCGCGCCGCGAACGCACCTAGCGGAAGCGGAGCAGCTGCTCCCGGCGGTAGCAGAACCACTCCCGCACCAACCCGTCGCCACAGTGTTTCCGGGTCCCTTTCGTACATCCCCTGCGCACCCCGTGCTTCGTCCGCACCCTCAGGAACCACGCGGCCGACTTTACGGCACCGCCTTGCCTCTTCCGAGCACCGACTCGGCGCCACCTATGCTGACCCGACATGGCGGCCGGGATTCCATACGGCGAAGGCAGGTCGCCCTCGTGTCAACCACCGATCCGAGTCCTGTGGCTGATCAAGGGACTGGGCCCCGGGGGCGCCGAGCACCTACTCGTCTCGACGGCTCGTGGTGCAGACAGCGAGCGCTTTCGCTTCTCGGTCGCCTACTTGCTCAACTGGAAGTCGGCGCTCGTGGCTCCGCTCGAGGCCGCTGGGGTCGACGCCCATTGCCTTGGGGTGAAGGACGCCCGCGATCTGCGCTGGACTCCACGACTGCGCTCACTCCTCAAGGCGGGCAACTACGACGTCGTTCACGTGCACTCGCCGTTGGTCGCTGCGGCCAGCCGACTCGTCATCTTCACCCTGCGGCGCCGGCCGCCAGTTGTCAGCACCGAGCACAACTCTTGGGCATCGTACGGTCGCTGGACCCGCGTGTTCAACCGGCTGACGTTCCGACTCGATTCAGCGCACATCGCAGTCTCCGAGCAGGTGGTGCTTTCGCTGCCGGCCGGGCTACGACCACGAACAGAGGTGATCGTCCATGGAGTGGACGTGGCGGCGATCACCGACGCCCGGCTGGAGCGCGAGGCTGTGCGCGCCGAACTGGGCCTCGGGCCCCACCAGATCGCGATCTGCACCGTCGCCAACCTTCGCTGGCAGAAGGGCTACCCCGATCTGTTCGCGGCCGCGAAGCAGGTGATCGATCAAGGCCACGATGTGGTGTTCCTATCCGTCGGACAAGGGCCGCTCGAGGCTGAGTTGAAGCAGCGCCACGCGCAGCTCGGGCTGGGTGACCGCTTCCGCATGCTCGGCTATCGCAGCGATGCCATACGGGTGCTCGTCGCCTCCGACATCTTCGCCCTCGCTTCGCTGCACGAGGGCTACCCGATCGCGGTGATGGAGGCGATGGTTGCCGGGTTACCGATCGTGGCGACCGACGCCGGCGGGGTGCCCGAGGCCGTGCACAACGGCGTGGAAGGCTTCGTCGTGCCGAGCCGGCGACCCGATGAACTGGCCGCCGCCTTGCTCAAGGTGATCACCGACCCCGACCTCCGGCACCGGATGAGCGAGGCCTCGCTCCGCCGCGGACAGGGCTACGACATCCGCGCCGCGATCGAGCGGACGCAGGAGATCTACGAGGAGCTCGCCGCTCACCGCCGCGACCGCTAGAGAACTTCGCCGACGAACTGCTGGCCGCGGAGGTGGTTCTTCGTGTCGAACACGAGGCGGCCGTGCCGGGCGATGGTCGCCGGGTCGAACTCGGGATGATCGACCAGAACCACCACCACATCTGCCGCGGCCAACTCGTCGGTGGAGAACGGCACGAGCGGGAACCGCAGATGATGCGTGTTGACGTCGGCGATGTACGGATCGCAGAACACGATCTCACCCCCACTCGCCGCCAACTGCTCGGCCACCTGCACGCTCGGGCTCTCGCGCCAATCGCTGGTGCCACGCTTGTAAGCCAGACCGAGCAGCAAGATCCTGCTGCCGTTCACGCTCTTGCGTTGCCCGTTCAGCAACGCCGCGACACGCTGGCGCACGTAGTCGGGCATGTGCTCGTTCACATCGTTGGCCAGCTCGACGAACCGGAACGTGTGCCCGAGGTGCTGCTTCACCCGCCACGCCAGGTAGCTCGGGTCGATCGGCAGGCAGTGCCCACCCACCCCAGGCCCGGGCGTGAAGCGCATGTAGCCGAAAGGCTTCGTGGATGCCGCGTCGATCGCCCTCCACACATCGACCCCCAAGTCACGGGCGAACATCGCCAACTCGTTGACCAGGGCGATGTTCACATGCCGGAACGTGTTCTCCAGCAGCTTCACCAACTCGGCCTCGGCAGCTGAACCAACCGGCACCGTCTGGTCGACGATGGTCGAGAAGAATGCGTCCACCGCCGCCAAGGACGGCTCGTCGACGCCGCTCACCACCTTCGGCGTGTTCTGCAAGCCGTGCGTCGCGTTGCCGGGGTCGATGCGCTCGGGTGAGTAGCCGCAGAAGAACTCACCGATGGACAGCCCCGAACGATGCTCGAGGATCGGCACGAGCAGCTCGCTGGTCGTGCCCGGGTAGGTCGTGCTCTCCAGCACCACACACGCGCCGGGGCTTAGGTGCTCGGCCAGAGTTCGGCCCGCGGCTTCGATGTACGACAGGTCGGGCATGCCCTCGGCCAACGGTGTCGGCACGCTGATGACGGCGACATCGAAGCCGGCAAGATCGGCCGCGTCGCCGGTAGGCAGGTAGCCGGCGGAGAGTGCGGCGGCGAGCTCGACGTCGCTGATGTCGCCGACGTAGCTCTCGCCGGCAGCGAGCGACTTCACCCGCTCGGGGGACGCCTCGAACCCGACCACGGGGAAGCCGACGCTCACGGCCCGCATCGCCACCGGCAGGCCCACGTAGCCCTGCCCGACCACAACCACCTTCGCCGTCCGATCAGCGATGCGGCCCAACAACACGTCGAGATTCGTAGCCATGGGGCCCCGTTCTTCCTGCTCCGTTCGGTGCCCGGGAAGTGTACGCAACAGGTTGCCGGTATCAGCCGAGGATGATCGCTCTCCAACCTTGACCGGGTTGACTTGACTGGGTTGACCCCGTACCGTTGAGGCCGATGACCAACACGACGCTCGACGAGGTCGACATCTCCGTCCGCGCTTTCGAAGGCGAGCTCCGCGCCCAGCTCGCGCTGTACGGCTCGCTCGCCGACGACCCTGAATCCGTCGGACGCAGAGCGGCCCGCGCCGCGACAGCCGGGCTTGCCTGGGCAGCCGACGTCGGGCCCTTCTACGACACATCCGGAGCGCAGGCCGCACTCGACGGCGTGTCGAAACAGGCAGTCTCGCAACGAGTCACCGCTGGACGACTTCTCGCCCTACGCCTGACCCCCGATCGCTCGGGTCGTGAACGCCTCGTGTACCCGGCCTGGCAGTTCGCGCCCACCGTGCTGCGCAACCTGCCACGGCTGCTCGCTGCAGCCCGCTACGACCCCGACCGCGCCGTCAGCGGATGGACCATCGCCGCTTGGCTCACCACTGCCGACCCCGCGCTCGCCGGCAGCACGCCACTCGAACTGCTGCGCGCCGATCACGTCGAGCCACTGCTGCACATCGCCGCCGATGTCGCCGCATCACTCGGCAGCGACGAACGCGCCTCGCTGCGGACCCCGTTGAGCGCCTCGGCCTGAATGAGCCCGGCACCAACAGGACTGGGCGGGCCGCCGGCGGCGCTCGGCTCCTTCCCGGCCGCAGGCGTCGCCACCGAGCTCCACCGCCTGTCCGAGTTCCCCGGCAGCTGGTGGTATGCGAGCGTCCGAGATGTCGACGCTCCATCCGGAGGCCGCTTCGACCTGCCTCATCCACATGGCACGTGCCACCTCGCCGAGTCGTTCGAAGGCGCGGTGATCGAGAAGCTGCTGCGGGCACCGACGAAGGTTGTCCTGGCGGAGCGCCTCGACGAGATCTTTCACACCACGGTCGCCGTGCGCGCCTCGCCACGCACCGCCGACCTCACCAGCCGACGCGCCACGCGCTTCGGCCTCAACGCCGAGATCCACACCACGCTCGACTACGGCCGCACCCGCCGCTGGGCAGTGGCACTGCATCGCGCCGGGTTCCGCGCTGTGCGCCACCGCTTGCGCGGCGACGTATCACAACGACACGCCGGGCGAGCGCTGTTCGGTGCCGCCGGATTGCGCCACCGCGCCCCGGCCGGAATGACCTCGACCGTGGCACCCCTCGATCGGACCCGAGCCGAAGCGGTGCTGGCCGGCCTGGGCGTGGCGGTGCGCCCGATTCCCGCCGCGGTGCCAATCGTGCGCCTTTCCTGAGGTACCAACGCTGCGCCCCCTCGATCTGGGCCGATTTCGTCTCGGCTACCGGGAAAACATCGGCCCAGATCCAGGGGGCCGGCCGGCGGTGATGTGCCCGTCGTGCGACGACCGGCTCGCCGAGAGTCGCCGATCGACAGGCGCCGTCCGCATGCGTGACTAGGTCGGATTAGGGTGCTCACTGCGGTGGGAACGGCCGTGCACAACGAGGGGCGTGCCGACCGGCCGCAGGGAGACGGGAGTCGGGTCATGACCGCAGATCGTGGAGTTGCCGGCACCACCGAGGTGATCGACGTCGCCATCGTCGGTGGCGGCGTCTCGGGGGCCTACACCGCCTGGCGGCTGATGTCGACCCCGGCAGCCGAAAGCCCCGTGCTCGCCGCGTTGGCGCAAGGATCGTCGACCGGACGCCTCGACGTGCGACTGTTCGAGAGCAGCGACCGCATCGGCGGCCGGCTCTGGTCGGTGCAGATGGACAACGTGCCCAACCTGCCCGCCGAGGTGGGCGGCATGCGCTTCCTCAACACCCAGCTGAACGTCGTCGGCGTGTGTTCACCGCAGCAGCTCAACCTTCCGACAGCCAACTTCGGATTCGCCGACAACATCCAGTACCTGCGTGGACAACACTTCACCGACGGTGACTACGCCACGAAGCCACCACTTCCCGTACCAGGTGGCATCCCCTACTTCCTGACGAGCACGGAGACCAACAAGAACCCCATCCAGCTGGTGATCGCGGCCATCGAACAGATCCTGCCGGATGCGATGAAGTACAAGGGCACCGACCTGATCGAGTACCTGCGCGGCGCGGTGGTCGACGGTGTGCCGCTGTACGAATGGGGGTTCTGGACGCTGCTGAGGAGCAAGCTGAGCGTCGACGCCTACCACCTCGTGCAAGACGCCAGCGGCTACTTCTCGATCTATGGGAACTGGAGCGCGTACGGCGCGTTCTTGGAGTTCATCCGCAACTACGCGGACAACCACTACATGAAGGTCGGCGGCGGCTACCAGCAGATCCCCATCGCGATGATCGAGCGGTTCCGTGAGCTCGGTGGCCACGCCCAGATCAACAGCCACCTGCTCGATG
>VFMC01000131.1:0-12849 GCA_006515795.1 Acidimicrobiaceae bacterium
TATCCGATGATCTGACCCCGCTTGACGCGGTCCCCGAGCGACAGGCCCGGAGCGAAAGCCGAGAGGTGCGCATAGAAGTAGTACGTACCGTCGAGATCGGCGGTGATCCCCCATGCGTTGCCCGACAACGAGGAATCGGCTCCGGCCTGTTTGGTGAGCAGGCCGTCGACCACGGCGTACACCTCCTGGCCGAGCGTGGAGAGCAGATCGATGCCCTCGTGTCGCCGGCCGCCCGAGCGCGGATCGCCGAAGTTGTCGAGCACGTCGCAGCGCGGTTCGGGGCCCATCGGGAACATCAACGAGCCCATCTGCCGGAGGCGCTTGGCAGGTCGAGTGACCGAAGCCGCCTGTTCGATCGGAACAACGGGTGCCGCGCCGGGTGCCGCGCCGGGTGCCGCGGTGGCGGTCGTACGGCGAGCGAGGCCGACGACGCCGACAGCGGAGGCTGCGGCGCCGAACAGCGCGGTGCGGCGCGAAACGCGTGAACTGCTCATCGAATCAAGTACATCCTTGGAATCACCTCGGTTGGAACCTCGAGGAGCGTCCGCCCAGCGGTGAGGTTACCCCTGTATCGGCACGGAGGCCACGGGGGGTGAGCAGCAACAGCGCAGCGCGGGTTTCTCACCTCGTTCTTACCTTGTCGAGATAGACCGCTCACCCTGCGGGTTCACGATGCACATCAACCAATCACCCCCCAGGAGGGCATCATGAAGAAGAAGTACGTCGCCACCGGCTTGCTGGCCGGGCTCGTCGCCGGAACCGGCGCCGGGTTGATCATCGAGCAGACCGGCTTTGCCGGTGCGTCGAGCAACGCCGCGGTTGTCGTCGAGGATGATTCGGGTACCGGTGGTGACACCGCCCGGCCCCGACCCGATCCGTCGGCACGCCTCACCGAAGTGCTCCAACCGCTGGTCGACAACGGCACCATCACGGCCGACCAGCGCACCACGATCGTCGAGACCCTGCGGGCCGCCGGCCCGATGGGTGTCGGCCCAGGCGGACACGGCGGCCCCGGTGGTCCCGGTGGCTCCGGTGGTCCCGGTGGCCCCGGACATCCCGGTCGTCCCGGCGGTCGCGGTCATGGCATCGATACCGCGGCAACCGCCATCGGCGTCACCGTCGACGAGCTCCACTCGGCGCTCCAGGATGGGCAGACGATCGCCGAGGTGGCCGCCTCCGAAGGGGTCGACGTGCAGACCGTGATCGACGCGATGGTTGCCGAAGCGCAGGCGCACCTCGCCGAGCGGGTCACCGCCGGCGACCTCACCCAGGACGAGGCCGACGCCAAGCTGGCCGAGATCACCACCCGCATCACCGACGTGGTGAACAACGGTCGCCCCGACCGTCCCGCTGATGAGCCGGTCCCGGGGGCCGACGACACCAGCACCACGACCGCCGGCTGACCGGGTCCTCCCCTCGTGAGTCGTTGGCCAGAGCACTCGAGCTCGACGGATACGAGGTCGAACTCGCTTCCGACGGGGCTGCCGCTCTCGCCACCATTCGTGCTGCCCGTCCCGATGTGGCGATCGTCGATGTGATGATGCCGAACATCGATGGGCTCACGCTCTGCCGTGTCTTGAGGGCCGAGCGCGACCGGCTGCCGATCCTGATGCTCACCGCCCGCACCGAGACCTCCGATCGGGTGGCCGGCCTCGATGCCGGCGCCGACGACTACCTCCCGAAGCCGTTCGAGCTCGACGAGCTGCTGGCACGGCTGCGCGCGCTGCTGCGGCGCAGTCGCCCCGACGACGAGGGTGGGGGAGGTGAGGCCGTGCTCCAGGTAGCCGATCTGCGCGTCGATCCGGGCGCTCGTAGGGCATGGCGCGGCGACGGCGAGGTCGAGCTGTCGAAGACCGAGTTCGACCTGCTCGAACTGCTGGTCCGCAACACTGGCATCGTGCTCGACCACTCGCTGATCTACGAGCGGATCTGGAACTACGACTTCGGGCCCGACTCGAAGAACCTCGCCGTGTACATCAGCTACCTGCGCCGCAAGATCGACGTCGGCGATCTGCCCAAGCTCATCCACACCGTCCGCGGTGTCGGCTACACGGTCCGCACCGCGTGAGGCATCGGTGAGCCTCCGGCTGAAGCTGGCGATCGCGATGGTCGCGCTGGCCGCCGCGGCTACGGTGGCCGTCGGATCGGTGAGCTACTTCCTGACCCAGAACGAACTTCGTCACCAGGTGGATGCGTCGCTCACGCAGGCCGCGCGGCAGTACCTCAACTCGCCGATCAACGCGCCGACCAACTCGCCGACCAACGCGCCCGGAAACGTGCAGCCAGGTCGTCCGCCGCTCGGGCTCGGCGACGGCCCGGTACCGGGGCGACCCCTCGATGGCGACGACCCACCGCTCGACTTCCGGAACTTCACACAGATCCTGGTGCAGGTGATCGACGCCGAAGGCGCGATCGTGCGCTCGCCGCGCAGCGGCGCACTACCGGTGGACAACCAAGATCGTGCGGTCGCCGCCGGAGGGTCCGGGCATCCGATGCTCCACCACGACACCAGTGTCGATGACGAGCCATACCGCATGCTCACGGTCGAGATCGACGGCGGCGCGGTGCAGTTCGCCCGTTCGTTGCGCGAGACCGAACAGGTGCTCGACGCGATCCTCGATCGCACGCTGTTCCTCGTGGTGGGCATGTCGATGCTGGCATTGCTCGTCGGGGTGATCATCGCCCAGCAGGTCACGAGGCGCCTCGTACGGCTGACGGCTGTGGCCACGACGGTGGCCGACTCCGGTGATCTCGACGTCGACGTGCCGGTCGACGGCACCGACGAGACCGGTCGGCTCGGCCAGGCGTTCAATCGCATGCTGTCGTCGCTGGCCCGGTCCAAGCGCGCCCAGCAACAGCTGGTGCAAGACGCCGGTCACGAGCTGCGCACACCGCTCACCAGCCTGCGCACCAACGTGTCGGTGATGCAGCGTTACGACGAGCTCTCGCCGACCTCGCGTCGGCGCCTGCTCGTCGACCTGGAGAGCGAGACCAGGGAGCTCACCACCCTCGTCAACGAACTGATCGAGCTGGCCACAGATCAACGCGACCTCGAGTTGCCGAGCCGCATCCGGATCGGCTCCGTCGTGGAGGAGGTGGCAGATCGGGCGCGGCGTCGCTCCGGTCGTGAGATCAGCGTCGTAACCGATGACAGCGTGGTCGAGGTGCGTCCGCAGGCGCTCGAGCGGGCGGTGTCGAACCTGGTCGAGAACGCGTTGAAGTTCAGCGACCAGCCCATCGAGGTGCATGCCGAGCACGCCCGCGTGGAAGTGCTCGATCGCGGCCCGGGCATTCCCGCCGACGATCTCGGTCGGGTGTTCGACCGCTTCTATCGCTCCGACTCGGCCCGGTCGCTGCCCGGTAGCGGGCTTGGCCTTGCGATCGTGCGCGACATGGCCGAGTTGCACGGCGGCTCGGTGTTCGCCACTGCCCGCGAGGGTGGTGGGGCGGTCATCGGGTTCGTGCTGCCCGTGGTGTCGAGTGTCACCGGCGGGTGATCCGCTGCAGCGTTGACAGCGCGGGGGCGATGCGCGAGGGTTGACCCAGGATGTCGTAACGCTGTTATCACCGTGACCAAGGGGGCTCATCGCCATGTCGTCGTCTCTCTACCTGTCCGACCAGTACGCCCCGGTGGCCGACGAGGTCACTGCCTTCGATCTAGCGGTCGTCGGCACGATCCCACCAGACCTCGCCGGCCGTTACCTGCGCAACGGGCCGAACCCGGCCGGCGACGTCGATCCGTCGACACATCACTGGTTCATGGGTGACGGCATGGTTCACGGGGTGCGGCTCGTCGACGGCCGGGCCGCGTGGTACCGCAACCGCTACGTCGGGTCGACTGCGATCAGCACGATGCGCGGCCAGCCCGACATCCCTGGAAGGAACTGGAACGATTCACCTGGCGGACCGAACACCAACGCCGGCGGCTTCGCCGGCACCACCTGGGCGATGGTCGAAGCCGGCGGTTGTCCCGTCGAGCTCACCTACGAGCTCGACACAGTCGGACGCAACGACTTCTTCGGCACCCTTCCCGGGGCCTTCACCGCCCACCCGAAGGTCGATGCCGACACGGGTGAGATGCATGCCGTGGTGTACGCGTGGCCGCAGTGGATGGACCACGTGCAGTACGTGGTGGTCGGAGCCGATGGCAAGGTGCGCCGCACGGTTGATGTGCCACTGCCGGGCATGGCGATGGTGCACGACATGTCGCTCACCAAGAGGTACGCCGTCGTGTACGACATGCCCGTCACGGTCGACTTCGACCTCGCCTTCGCCGGCCGGTTCCCGTTCCGGTGGAACCCCGACTACGGCAGCCGCCTCGGCCTGCTCCCGCGCGAGGGTGAGGCGAGCGACATCGTGTGGGTCGACACCCCGATCTGCTACTCGTACCACCCGATGAACGCCTACGACGCCGCCGACGGCACGGTGGTGATCGATCTCTGCGTGTACGACCGGATGTTCGACAGCGACATCCTCGGTCCGTTCGGAGACGGTTTCGCGCGGCTCGAACGGTGGGTGGTCAACCCTGCCTCGCGCACGATGTCGACCACCGTGATCGACGCCGACAGGTCGGAGTTCCCGCGCCACCGTGGGTCACTGACCGGCAAGCCGTACCGCTACGGCTACTGCGCCAGCCCGGGACGCGAACCCACATGGCCGACGTTCAAGTACGACCTCCACACCGGCGAACGATCCTCGTTCGAGCACGGCGCCGGGCGCAGCGCCGGCGAGCCGGTGTTCGTGAGTCGTCCCGATGCCACCGACGAGGACGACGGTTGGCTGATCACGTTCGTGCACGATGCCAACGTCGACGGTGCCGAACTGGTCATCATCGACGCGCAGGATTTCGATCGCGGCTACGTCGCCAGGGTGGCCCTGCCGCAGCGCGTGCCATACGGATTCCACGGCAACTGGGTGAGCGACCGCTCGGTCCCGCCGCCGAGCACGTCAGACTCCTGACCGGCGCCGATCACTCGGTGCCGGCCGTCACGGAGGGCGCAGTCGTTCAGGCTTCGCCGATGGTTCTCGGGACTCTTGTTGCGCGTAGGCGTCGATCACCGAGCCAGTACAAGCTCGTCACGACGAGCAGGACGGCGACGACGAGACTGGCGTTGACGACGACGCGGCCGTAGCCGTGAGTGATGACGTCGACGAACGGGTAGGGGTACCACTTCGTGAGTCGGCCGTAGATCAGGATGTAGGTGAACCATGCGACAGGCCACAGGATCGCCAGCGCGATCGTTCGACCTTCGATTCGACGACGGGGGCCGAACAGCAACCAGCCGACGACCATCATGATCGGCACGATGTAGTGGAACACTGCATTGGTGGTCGTCTCCTGCCAGCCGTGCGGCTCATGGATCTTCGCCAAGACCGTCCCGTAGACGATGCCGGTCACCGTGATTCCGTACAGCGCAGCGAGGCGTACCGCTCGCCATATTCGACCGTCTCGATTGGGGTTGCGAGCGAGCTCGCCGGACGTCACGCCGCTGAAGATGTTGCTTTGGATCGTGAAGAAGCTCAAGACGCGCAGAACTCTGTTGGCCGTCGGGGTTCCGCGTAGCGTGCCCACGGCGTGGCCCGGAGGAGTGGCGCTGACGCGAATTGCTATCCATACCTGCACGAGAATCGCCAGTGCCACGAGCACCGCAATCGCCAGGTTCCAACTACGCGCCAACCGATTGCTCATTGCGAGGTCCCTTCGCTCAGGTAGGCAGCACGAGAGACCTCTGCATCCGGGTGTCACCACGCACCGCGAGCGCATAATGCCTGGTATGTGGGCTCTTGGCAAGCGGCTGCGTTCGCCGCTGACTCCTCTAGTACAGATGTGATCGTCGCCTACACGTCAGAGGCCTGACCGGCGCCAATTACGCGGTGCCGGTTCTCACGGCCCTCAGCAGCCCGATCGAACGCGGCCTCGAGGACCTCAGGTACCCAGCTCTCTGATGACCCCCAAGCGCGGAGCGGCGGTTCGGCGCGCCGCGGGAGCGATCCCCTTTCAACGTCGAGAGGAGTGAAGCAGCGGCTTCCAGCGGCGCGATTCGCGTTTGCCGAGTCCAAGGGTGGTGGTCATCGTCCAGGGAACATCGTTGGGGACTGTCTCCAAGTGGTCGAGCAGAAAGTCGTTGACGGCGTCGTGGATCAACTCGGCATCATCGGCGTTCGACTCGAAGGCGAGCTCGAAATCACATCTGGCCTTGCCTTCCTGCGGAGTCCTCATCGAACAGGTCATCGACCGCGCCACATTGCACGATTCGAGTGTCGATGTCCACCTAGCAGAGCGGCAGTTCTGCGCGCGGAACGCAACTCGGAGAGCGTTTCGTGAGAACCCGCTCGTCATAGCTGATGCCGTGCTCGACGGTGTGAATCAATCGGTCGGTCACGGCCCATCCCGCCCTCTCGTAGAAGGCGATCGCGGCGACGTTCTCGACCCTCGCGTGCAACTCGAAGTCCATGTGGCCACCAGCCGCGATCATCGCCTCGCCCAGCGCAAGCAGGTGTCTGCCGAGACCAACGTGCTGGTGGCTGGGCTCGACGAAGAGGTGCACGAGTTGGTCGCCGCTGACCGAGACATGGCCGATCTGCGCACCATCGATGACGGCCACTCGCGTCTCGACCCCGGATTCGGGGATGAACCAATCGTGGAGTTGTTGCCTGGTGCCCGCGAGGTCGGGGGCGTCGAACTCACCGGCGAGCAGCTGCGACGAATACGTGTCCCTGAAGCACCTCTGCGCTCGCCGACACCCTGTAGTTTCTCGGCGTGGCCGTCCATGCGCCCTGTCTGAGCGATCTCGTGTACTGCGACATTCACGACGCCTACTTCTGCGCGGTGTGACGAATGGAACGAGTCGCCGTGCTGCGATCCCGAGTGCGAGTTCTGCCCCACTCGTTCGGCGCGGCCGTCCGCATGCACGCATAGCGACAAGCATCACTGGAAGACCGACTGACCGCCCATACCGGCAGTTGTTCCGGTGATCTGCACGACCAGCGCAATGGACCGCGGGATACTGAATCTCTTCATCGCCTTTGGCATCGGGTTCGCATCGTGTGGCTCTAGTGACGATGCGCCAGCCGCCAGCGCACCAGGCCCGGACTCGAGACCAGCAGTCTCGGCCGCATCGGTGGTGACCGACCCTGGCACCACGGTCTCTATACCTGCGTCGTTTCCATCTCACGCGACGGTGAAGAGTCCTGTACCCGTTGAGATCGTCGGGGTGTACGAGGGCGTGAAGGCGTATCCGGCGTGCGGCAACGAGACCCTTGAGCATGAGGCGGTGACGTGGTATCCGGTTATGCGCTTGGGCTATCAACCCTTCGATAGCAGCCTTCAGGCTCGTGCGGATCAGATCCTTGCTGTCGACCGAGTCGACCCCCCGGGCACACACTTTCGGGGCTTCGCGCGGCGGGTGCCGAATCCGGGTCCAGGCGACGGCATTGGAACGTTGGTGGTGTGGGCCGACGGTGTGGCGCGCTGGATTTCAGATAGCGGAAAGCTCGACGTGTGGATGATCAACGACGAGATCACCTACACATGGGTCTGCTGAGACAGAGCGCTTGCTTGCGACCGAGGGTGACGCCACGCGCACCTTGATCGACGAGTGCGCCTGCCGCGGAACGGCAGGGAGGCACTCGGCCTACTGGACGACAGCCAACATGCGTGCCGAAGTCGACGATGAGTTGAGGCGCTTTCCATTGGGCGGCGACGACATCCCGATCTCCGATCACCCACAAGCAGACCCTCGACGAGGGACCCCGCCAGCCTCACTCGATTACCGGAATATCTACAGGAGGGACCCCGCCAGCCTCACTCGATTACCGGAATATCTACAGATCTGGCGCGCAATGGCGGCCGTCACGGCTAGGCCGCCCCCGTCGTCGTGTGAGGTACCGCTGGAGCTCCGCTTTTGCTCTTCGTCCCTGGCAGGAGCGGCGGCCTCAACGACGCTTCCCGCAAGTGAACAGCCCGTGCCGATCGGCAGATCGGTGCGACGTTGGTCGGCGAGATCGAGCCTTGCTCGGTGCACTGATGCTGTATAGAGTTGCTGTATGTCATCGACCCGAACACAGGTGTACCTCACCGAGGAACAACGCCGGAAGGTCGACCAGTTGGCCGACGCCGCGGGTGTCACGATGGCCGTGATCATTCGCCGGGCGCTCGACGAGTACCTGACCGATGACGCTGACGCGACGACAGCACTTGCGGCCACGTTCGGCGTGGCTCCAGGTGCGGACGCTCCGTCGCGCGACGAGTGGCAGCGTGTCTGATCTCCTGGTCGATACTGACGTTTTCATCGACCATCTCCGTGGCGCGGCCGCTCTCGTCCCAGGCCGGCATCGGCTGCACTACTCGGTCGTGACCCGCGCAGAGCTCTTCGCCGGCAACACCGCCACGAACCTGTCGAGCCAGCTGCTCGCGCCCTTCCGAGAACTCGCGGTCGACCGTGCGATCGCTGAACGAGCCGGTCGGGTCGCTCGGGAGTTCGGAGTTCGACTTCCCGACGCGCTCATCGCTGCCACGGCACTGGAGCACGGACTCGGACTCGTGACCAGGAACCGCCTCCGGCTCCGGACGCTCTGACCGTGCCTATCGGCAGCTATGCGTCGATCTTCAGCCAATCGATGGCGATCTGCGCGCCTGTTCGGGCGTGCTCGGTGCAGGTGTGCTGCACGGCGCGCAGAAGCGACGGCACGTCGACCTGGCCGGACTTCCACGCTGGCGACAACACCCACAGGATCGTCTCCTGCGCTTCCCAGTCACCGAGGGCATTCTGCGATGCCAACGCCACGCACACCAGCGCCATCGATTCGGGCGACTGCTCCGTGACGAGCAGGGTTGCCGCATCCTCGACGACGGCGGCGTCGGGCCACATAAGGAGACGATGGGCGGCGGCACGTCGGCTCTCGCCACGCTCGGATTCCACGAGCGCAGCTTGCCCGGAGAGGACGCTTCCCGCAAACAAACAGCCGGTGCCGAACGGCAGATCGGTGCCCTGCCGATTTCCCGCGGGAAATCCACGAAGCTCAGATCGCCAGGTATGGCGCGACTCGTCAAGTTTGCATCAGGTTTCACCCTCATCGGTGGCGTTGCGGCCGAAGAAGTTGTGGTGCTCAAGCTTCCACACCAGCGGCACAGCGACCGCGCATGCGAGCATTGCGCCGATCCAGCCGAAGATCAAGCCGACGACCCCGACTATCGCGGCCGTCGCGATGAGCTTGCGACGCGCCGACTCGGATCTCGCGTACGGAAGCACCTTGACGCCCGCACCCGGGTTTGACCGGATCGCGTCCATTGCTCGCTGATTGCCACGATCGAGCCAGCCGAGAAGTCGATACCGCACCATCACGCCTTCCGCCTCACCAGCTTCCCCATGGGCGCACATTGCCTCAACTTCGCTGGGATGTCCAGCGAGCAGATTGGCAGATCGGGCGTCACTGAGGGCTTGCTACCTAGGTAGGACCATGAGTAGCATGATGGTATGAAGGTCAGTGTGAGCCTCCCCGATGATGATGTCGAGTTCCTTGACACCTACGCCGAACGAGAGGGATTTGCGTCCCGTTCAGCGGTCGTACACAAGGCAGTTCGGATGCTGCGAGCGTCCGAACTCGGCTCCGCGTACGAGGAGGCGTGGGCCGAGTGGGCCACCAGCGACGACAGCGCCGTGTGGGACGCAACGACCACTGACGGGCTAGCCGATGCGACGGGGTGAGATCAGGCTCGTCGACCCCGAACCCGTGCGCGGCGCAGAGGCTGACAAGCAACGGCCCGCAGTCATCGTGAGCAACGACGGCGCGAACAACACCGCCGAACGCCTCGGCCGCGGCGTCGTGACGGTCGTCCCGGTGACGTCCAACACCGATCGGGTCTACCCGTTTCAGGTTCTGCTGCCCGCCAGCATCACCGGACTTGCCGTCGATTCGAAGGCACAAGCGGAACAGGTTCGTTCCGTCGCGGTCGAGCGTATTGGTTCACGAGTTGGCCTCTTGACCACCGACCTGCAAGCAGATCTCGACGAGGCGCTCCGCATTCACCTCGCTCTGTGATCGCCAATGAGGCGACACGCAGATCGGCAGTTGTGTGCGGTGTTACCGGGGCCGGTAGACGTCGGACCGATGATCGATTCGAAGGACGGTGACAGTGGTTGCTTCGTCGTCGATCTCATAGACGACGCGATACGCGCCGCGTCTCGCCGACCACAGTCCTGCGAGCTCGCGTTGCAGCGGGTGACCGACTCTGCGCGGGTTCTCGCACATCGGTCCGACCATGAACTCCACGACCGCGGCGGCGACACGCTCGGGAAGGCGAGCGAGCTGTCGTTCCGCGGAGGCTGCGACGCGCAGTACCCACTGGGGAGAGTTCACTGGTGCAGGTACTTGGCTCGGATCTCGTCGGCCGAGACCGTGTTGCCTGCCACGACGTCGCGGCGAGCTTGCTCGATGTCGGCCATGGCCGCAGGATCCGAGAGCAGCTCGAGGGTGTCCTCGAGTGCTGCCAGGTCGTCGGAACTCATCAGCACCGCCGCCGGCCGACCGTTGCGGGTGACGGTGATGCGGTCGTGTCGCTGCTCCACGCGATCGACCATCTCGGAGAACTTGGCCTTGACTTCGGCGAGCGGCAGTACGTCAGACATGACCAGAATCATAGTCACGCGGGAACGGACGTCAACCGCCCAGTACGGCAGGTCTGCGCTACCTCGAGTGAAGGCGATCGAGCACCGCACGCAGCGTCAGGGCGTACTGCGCCGCATCAAAGGTGACGTCAGGCAGGTCGTCGAGGCGGACGAACCAGTCGTCGTAGTTGTTCTGGTAGCCCCAGTTGCGCCAGGACACGGTGGCATCGCTGCGTTCCACAAGCACGGTGATCGCACCACAGCCGAGGTCTGCGCACTCGGCACACACGTAAACCGATACGCGGCCGCCTGGAGCATCCGGTTCCGCCTCGCCCAGCAACCGATCAATTGCCGTGCGGCACCACTCGTGACCGCCGCCGAGCCACAGCGGCGAGATGTTGTCGCCACCGTTCGCAAGCACCGTCGGACATGTCGGCTTCGAGTCGAGCACGAAGTCCAAGAAGCGGCGCTCTTGCTGACTATTGCTCGTGATGGTGCCAGAGGACTCCACGAGCGAGAAGTCAGATACCGGCGCCCAGAGCGGCAGGTCTGCACGGCGACCGGGACAAGGCAAGATGAGTGAATGCACGCGGTGTTGCAGTTCCTCGGGTCGTCAGCTCTCGAACCAGAGACGCTCGACTCCTACGCGCCCCCGCTGGCCGACGACTTCGGCATCGCTGTTGTGGCCCTGATAGGGCCGAGCGAGGGCGAAGGTGCGGAGGTGCAGAGGTGCGGAGGTTTTCTACCTCTCTGTTTGCTCGCCGACTTGGCTGGCACGAGCCACCATGTTCGAGAACGCCAAGGGGTTCGAGTTCCTTCACCACCAGCTCGTCATAGAGCGCTGGGACGCCGAACTCATCCGGAGGGCGGTCGGGGATCTATGCCGTCACATCTCCGGTTACGGACTGGCATGACGTCGCAATCAAGCTCAGCCGCTATCTCTACTGGGAGTTCGAGGACTGCTGACCACATGTAGCGCCTGATGCCCGAACTGGCCGAGATGCCCAGTAGCGCCGAGCGGCAGTTAGGGGTGGGCGCGTATGTGGTCTGCCGCGACGTGAAGGTCGCGCCAGTCCGTCACCGCGAGTCGACATGCGAGCACCCGGCCGCTCAGCGTTCCCTCGCTCAACACGAGTACGTCGGCGACGACGTTGTGTGCTGGCGTGATCTCGCCGTAACAGTCATGCCATGCCAACTCGAGAAGCTCAAGCAGATCGAGGGCAGCCGGGGCGTCCGTCCCGAACAGCGCGACCACCCGTGGCTCTCGCTCCTTACGCCGGGCAAGTCGGCTGATGGACACGCAATGAAGTCTGCCCGACGCGCGCGACACGGGGCAGTTATGGACCCCCGCTCACGGGAGGAGCCGTCTCCGGTGGTCCCGTTTCGACCGGAACAAACGAATCGCAGACATGGATGGTGGTGACCCAGAAGCCGCCTGCCGTCGCTTGCGTCACATCGGCTACGACAACGGTGCGGCCGCCTACTTCCAACGCGTACGCGTCGGAGCGGAGCATCGCCACTTCGCCACCGTCGTGATCGATGTAGAAGGCCAGAGCTTCGTCGGCAGTCTCCTCCTGAGTGGCCGTCCCTTGACGCTCCGGGTCCAAGTCGTACTCGAGTAGCCGCTCACGCTCTCCGCCGCACTCCAGCCCTGTACTGGACCTCGCAGCGGTAGTTGAGTTGGGTGCATCGGCGGCGTCGCGGGAGCCACAGCCAACGGCGACGCTGCTCACCGCAAAGATGGCGGCGGCTTTGCGGAGCATCCCACTCACCCCCACAGCATGACCGAACAGCGCGTGCCTATCGGCAGCTATGCACTCTCAGACCGATACATCGCACCGAGACCGGGGCTAGACGTAGCCCTCCGGAACGGGTCCGAGGACCTCCATTCCGTAACGCTCCGCGATCGCACCCAGGTGTTGCTCGTCGACATCGCCAGCAGCGACCGCGGCGGCGAGCTCATCGAAGTACCCGACCATGGCCGCGGGCACGTAGAGGTTCAGCTTCTTGCTCGGGACTGCACCGACGCGGAAGCCATGCACCGCCCCTGCAGGGATGAAGACGAACGATCCAGCCGGGCAACGGGTCTCACGATCCCCGATGAAGATGATGTACTCGCCCTCGAGCACATAGAACGCCTCAGCCGCATCGCGGTGGATGTGCATCGGCGGGCCGAAGTGCGGCGGCTCCTCGGCCTCCAAGAGCGTGAACGCGTCGTCGGTCGAGTCCGAGGTCGCCTTCA
>VFMC01000131.1:12872-24355 GCA_006515795.1 Acidimicrobiaceae bacterium
AAGCAACCTCCACTTGGAACCGGCGCGCACATAGTGCCCGGTATGTGTGCTCTTTGCAAGCGGCTGCGTTCGCCGTTGACACATCGAGTACTCACCGATGGAGCTGGACAAGCCGGAGCAGAGTGACGCGGGTCTCGGCAAGATCTGCCAGCGAATTGTCGGCAGCAGGTCGTCGACGACGGTCGCCAGATCGGCGTGAGCGCGTAGCGCCGTGCACGTGCGAGCCTCCCATGCGCCACCAGCTCAGCGGACCGACCCTTCCCGAGCCAGGTCTGGCAAGATCAGCCTCATGCCGATCGATCCGCAGGCCGTGCTCGCAACGCTCTCCCTCGAGCAGAAGGTCGCGCTGCTCGCGGGACACGACAACTGGCACACCGTCAGCCTTCCCGGCGTGCCAGTGCTTCGTTGCAGCGACGGTCCCGCCGGGGTTCGCGGTACCACTTGGGACGGGCCGCGATCGGCGTCGTTCCCGTGCGGCACAGCGCTCGGAGCCAGCTTCGACACCGCGCTGGTCGAGGAGGTAGGCCGGGCTCTGGGCCGCGAAGCGCGATCGAAAGGCGCCCAGGTGCTGTTGGCGCCAACCGTGAACCTGCACCGCACCCCGATCGGCGGGCGCAACTTCGAGTGCATGAGCGAGGACCCCACTCTCACCGCGCAGCTTGCCGCCGCCTACGTGAAGGGAGTGCAGAGCGAACGCGTTGCCGCGTGCATCAAGCACTTCGTAGCCAACGACACCGAGTTCGAGCGGATGACCATCTCCAGCGAGGTCGACGAACGAACGTTGCGCGAGCTGTACCTCGTGCCGTTCGAGACAGCGGTGCGCCGCGTCGACGAGGGAGGTGCCGGCGTACGCGCCCTCATGACCAGCTACAACCGCGTCAACGGAACGTACGCGAGCGAGAACCGCCCTCTGTTGCGCGGGGTGCTTCGCGACGAGTGGGGTTTCGACGGGGTGGTGTTCAGCGACTGGTACGGCACCCACAGCGCGGCGGAGTCGCTGGAGGCGTCGCTCGATCTGGAGATGCCGGGTCCGGCGCGCGAACGGGGCGAGCATCTGCTCGATGCCGTTCGAGCCGGAGAGGTCGGCGTGTCGAGGGTGGACGAGTCCGTGCTCCGCCTGCTGTCCTTGTTCGAGTGGTGCGGCCTCGGCGATCCAGATGCCGAATCACGGGCAGACGAGGCGACCGACGACTCACCGGCAACGCGCGATGTGATCCGCCGCGCAGCCGTCGCCGGCACCGTGCTGCTGAAGAACGACCGGTCGATGCTGCCGATCGCCGATGGCGCCACCATCGCACTCATCGGCCCCAATGCCGAGCGCGGTCAGATCCAAGGTGGCGGCAGCGCGCAAGTGCGGGCGAACCGTCCGGTCGGACCCCTCGCGGCCTTGCGCGACCGTGGCCTCGATGTCCGCCACGATCCCGGCTGCTCGATCGCCAAGCGGTTCCCCGTGGTGCGCGGTGCGTTCGACGTCGTATACCTCGGACCCGCCGGCGAGACCGCGGCGGCCACCTCCGACCGCCTGCAGTTCCTCTGGATGGACGCGCCAGCCGAAGGCATCGCCCAACGCGCCTTCGGTGCCACCATCACCGGTACGTTCACCCCCGACGTCACCGGCGACTGGGCGTTCGGTCTCACGGCTGTCGGAGCGGCCGTCCTGCACGTGAACGGCGAGCTGGTGTGCGATCTGTCGACACCGTTGACCGGGCACGCCTTCTTCGGGCAGGGCAGCCCCGAGATCACGGGCACCACCGCGCTCGAGGCGGGCACAGCCTGCTCGCTGCGGATCGACTACCACTTCATGGAGTCCGATCAGGTGCGCGGCCTGATGGTGGGAGCCGAGGTGGTGGCCACTGGCGACTCGATCGAACGAGCCGCGCTGGTGGCAGCCGATGCCGATCTTGCCGTGGTGGTCGTCGGCACCGACGCCGACTGGGAGACCGAAGGTGAGGACCGCGACGACATCGGCCTCCCTGGGCGGCAGGACGAACTGATCGCCCGCGTGGTTGCGGCCAACCCCAACACGATCGTGGTCATCAACGCCGGCTCGCCGGTGTCGATGCCGTGGCTCGACGCCGTGCCGGCGGTGCTGCAGGTTTGGTTCCCCGGATCGGAGCTCGGTCCGGCGCTCGCCGACGTTCTGCTCGGCATCGAGGAGCCCGGCGGCCGCCTGCCGATGACGATCCCGAAGCGCCTCGCCGACACGCCTGCCTATCTGGCGCACCCCGGGGAGCGCGGCCGCGCCCCCTACAGCGAGGGCTTGTTCATCGGGTATCGCTGGTACGACGCCCGCGACATCGAGCCACAGTTCCCGTTCGGTCACGGACTCGGGTACACCACGTGGGAGCTCGACGAGCCGGAGGTGAGCGGTTCCATCGCAACCGGCGTGCTCGTACGCGTTCGCGTCACCAACACCGGCGCCCGACCGGGCAGCACCGTGGTGCAGTGCTACTTGTCGGGCCCCACCGACGGCCCACGACGGCCGCCGCGAGAGCTGCGTGGATTCGTGAAGGTGACGCTCGAGCCGGCCGCTACGTACACCGCGACGATCTCGTTGCCGGTTCGCGCGTTCTGCACCTGGCACCCCGACGACCAGGGCTGGGTCGTGACCCCCGGCGCGCATCAGATCTACATCGGAACGTCGTCACGCAACCTCCGCCCGGCGGGGAGCCTCACCGCTCGATAGTGATCGCCGCAAAAGTTGTGGGGACAAATGAACCAACGGACGGCCCTGTCGCGTAGGGACGTTAGGCCCTCATTGCATTGCGTCAGCGGGCGCACAGTTGACCCAGAGCGGTGCGACGAACTCACCGCCGGAATCGTAGGGAGGATCGCATGAAGCGTCGAACACTCGACCTGGCGTTCGGATTCGGAGGTCTGGTCTTCAGCCTCGTGCTGCTGGTCGTCGGCCTGATCCTGAGCAACCAGGCAGATTTCGCCAAGGGCTACGTGAAGGACCAGTTGACAGCACAGCAGATCACCTTCACCCCCGCAGACGCGCTCAAGGGCGAGCAGGACGACGCCCCGTGTCTCGTAGATTTCGGGGGCCAGATCCTCGACACCGGTAAGAAGGCCGAGTGCTACGCCAACGAGTACATCGCGTATCACCTCGCCAACAGCGCAACCGAGGCCGGTTACGAGGGTGCCACCTATGCCACGCTCGGCACGCCGCAGCGTCAGCTGCGCGCTGATCTGCAAGCGGCCGTCGACGCGGGCGATCCCACCGAGGCCGTTCAGGCCGATCTCGATGCGGTGAACTCGCTCCGCGACACGATGTTCAAGGGTGAGACCCTTCGTGGCCTGCTGCTCACAACGTACGGCTTCAGCATCTTCGGAGACCGTGCTGCAGCGGCGGCCCTCGTCCTGCTGATCGGTTTCGTGGTGTTGCTGGCCCTGTCGCTTGCGGGCCTCGTGCACGCCTTCGGCCTCGCCAAGAGCCAACAGATGATCGTTCCCACCTGAACGACCCAGCGTCCAGCCACAGTGGGCGACCCGTTGTCGGGTCGCCCACCGGCGCGCCCGTCGGACGACACACAGCCGTTCAACGCCACCCCCGACGTCGTGGCAGCATCGGTGGATGATCCGTTCGGCCACACCAGCCGACTTCGACGCCATCGCCGCGATAGCCGCGGTGTACGGGTTCGACGAGCCGGATAGCGGCGTCGATGTTGCCTACCTCCACCTCGTGATGCGCACCGGGCGACTTGCGGTGGCCGAGGTGCGCACCGAGGTGGGTCCGGTGGTGGTCGGCTTCGGGGGAACGGTCGACTCCTTCGGGGCGGCGATGGTGACTGATCTGTTCGTGCTCGAGCAGTTCCACGGGCGCGGCCTCGGTGGGCGGCTCCTGCAGCACCTCGTCGGTGATCGGTCGCAGCGAATGACGTTCAGCTCCAACCACCCGGCGGCGTTGCCGACCTACCAACGCCTGGGCATGCAGCCGCGATGGCGACTGCGCTACCTCCGCGGCGGGATTCGCCACTTGCAGCACCGGGTCGACGTGGTCGAGGTCGTCGACGTGAGTCCGGAGATGTGGGCCGGATCGCGTCGCGAGTTGGCGCACCACTGGCGACGACGCGATGCGAGGCTCCTGCACATCGGCGACGCACTCGACCCAACCGGAACCGCCATCGTCACCCACGATGACCGAAGTTGGACGCTGCAGCGCATGGAGACTCGCGGCGACCATGCGACGGCGATGGCGTCGGTGATGGCCGCCTTGCCGGAGCGGGACGCGTTGACGACCTTCGTTCCGGCGTGGTCGCACGCGGCGACGTTGCTCGACGACCTGGACTTCGAGGAGCTCGACCACGACGTGTGCTGCACGACGGCCGACGTCGTCATCCCATCGACAGCAGTGGTTCTCCATCCGGCTCTCGCGTGATCCGCTGGCGGCTCAGCACCTCGTTCAGCTCAGCCGCGATCAGCGCGACGCCCGAGTGGAGCCCGAGCCAGGTGAACAGCCCGATCACCGTGGCGAAGGTTCCGTAGACGGGCGACGCGTTGGCGATCAGGCGGACGACAACGGTCGTACCGAAGAACTGCATCACCGAGAAGGCGACGCCGGCGCAGATGGCTCCCGGCATCACCTGCCGCCATGGAGACCGCACGCTGCACAGCCACCGGTAGGTGAGGCCGACGGTGGCCGTGTTGATCACCAGGGCGCCGATCACGAGGAGGATGCGGTTGATCATCGCGAATTGTCCGGCCCCGGCGATGCTGCTGATCGCGGCCGAGCCGCTGCGAGCCGCCGATCACCCCCACGCCAAGTAGGGCCCGGCCACGCATGACGGCGAAGCTCGACCGTTGCTCGCGTGGTAGTTCGCGGACGTCGTCGAGCGCGATCTCCACTGCGATGAAGGCGCGCAGGCCCGACCAGAGCGCGGCGAGCAGACCGAACACGAGCACCACCGTGCTACCCCGCAGCTTCGACGGATCCGACCCGAGCGTCTGCCCGATGATCGGAACGCGCGCCAGCGCCGAGTCGATGATCTTGGCCTGCAGGTCCGGTCGGCCTTCGAGAACGAAACCGAGGATCGTCGTGAGCGCGAGCACGAGCGGGAAGATCGAGAGGAAGCTGTAGTGGGAGATGAGATCGGTGCCGTCCGTAGGCCTCGATCGTCTGCACTCCGATGTCCACCGCCGGCGACCGTCGTCGCAACGGCATGAGGCGGGGGTGGTCGCTCCATGGTCGCGCGGAGATCGATTGCCGTTGCATGGCGCAACCATAGGGTGAACGGCTACGGCGGCTCGTGGCTCATCGACCGAGGTAATGCGGACGTCTCAATTGGGCTACGTTCTCATAGATGCGACGCATGGGGGTGCTGAGCAAGGCCGATCGTCGCGGGTCAGTCGCGGCCGCCTCCGTTGCCGCCATCCTCGTGATCCAACTCGTGTTCTATCCGATGCCCTTCGGCAATTGGATCCGTGGTGGGGTTCTCGGCCTGCTGAACGCGATGTTGGCGATCGGCATGGCGCTCATCTACCGAGCCAACCGCGTGGTGAACTTCGCCCAGGCCGACCTCGGTTCCGTCCCAGCTTCGTTCGCGGCCGCGCTGATCCTGTTCTGGAACTGGCCTTACATGGTTGGTCTCGGCGTAGGTCTGGTGCTCGCGGTGGTGCTCGGGGTGGTGGTCGAGATGGCGATCATCCGCCGGTTCCGCGATGCGCCACGCCTGGTGCTGACGGTGGCAACGCTCGGCATCAGTCAGCTGATGGTGGTGCTCGGCATCCTGGTGCCGCGGTGGTGGGGCAAGAACCTGGCCAGCCAGCGCATCGCCGCACCACTCGACTGGAAGCTCACCGTCGGCACCTTCATCTTGAACGCCAACGATCTCATCGCGCTCGTCGTGGCTCCCCTGGCGATGCTCGCGGTGGCCTGGTTCCTCGGCCGGAGCCGGCTCGGGCTCGCAGTGCGGGCGAGCGCTGAGCGCACCGATCGGGCAAGCATGCTCGGCCTCCCCGTGGCCCGCATCAACACCCTGGTGTGGGCGATTGCCGCCGTTCTGGCGTTCCTCGCGCTCTTCATGCGCAGCGCGATCACCGGAGTGCCGCTGGGGTTCGCGGTGGGCCTGCCGACGTTGCTGCAGGGCTCGTCCAGCGGCCAGGAACCACACGGCGCGACAACGATGCCACATCGAGCTGGCGCGGTGCAGAGGAGGTGCGGCCACTCGACGCGGCGGCGCTTGCCGATCCGTGGATCAACACGATGCGGTGGGTGCTCGTCGCCGTGGTGGTGATGATGGTGACGCTCGTGCCGGTCGTGCTTCGCGTCGACTACGTGCTCAAGGCGTCGGCGCTACTGGCGTTCACCGTCATCGGCCTCTCGCTCGTGGTGCTCACCGGCTGGGCCGGGCAGATCTCGCTCGGTCAGATGGGAATCGTCGCGATCGGCGCGGCCACGAGCGCGACGTGCACCGATCGGTGGAACCTCGACCTGTCGCTCGGGCTGATCGTGGGCGCGCTTGCCGGTTCGCTGGCCGCCTTCGCCGTTGGCGTGCCGGCGTTGCGCTTGCGTGGCCTCTACCTGGCCGTCACCACGTTCGCCTTCGGGCTGGCGGTGCAGTACTGGCTGTTGAACGACCAGTTCTTCGGATGGTTCCCGCGAAGCGACCAACGGATCGAGCGGCTGCCGTTGTTCGGACGGATCGACGTGAGCACGCCGACGAGCTACTACATCTTCTCGCTCGTCGTCACCGCGGTGGTGTACGGGGCCGTGCGCGGGCGATGCGCGAGAACGAGCGTGCCGCGCAGAGCATGGCGGTGCCGATCGTTCGTGCGAAGCTGACCGCGTTCGTGATGTCGGGTGCAATCGCCGGCCTCGGAGGGGCGATGTACGCGCACCTCAACCAGTCGTTCGTGATCGCCAGCTACGGCACCGGCGAGAGCTTCCAGGTGTTCATCTCGGCCGTGATCGGAGGGCTCGGCTCGTTGGGTGGCGCCTTCCTCGGAGCGCTGTACCTGCGCGGCACGCGGTGGTTCATCACGGCCCAGGAGTGGCAGGTGCTCTCCTCGGGGGTCGGGGGGCTGTTCGTGCTGCTCGTCCTGCCCGGTGGCCTCGGGGGGCTCTGGGTGCGGCTGCGCGATCTGGTGGTGCGGCTCGTCACCGGCACGGCCCCCGGCTCGACGGTGACGCCTGATGTCGCCGTGCCGGCGCGTCAATCGGCCGAGCCCGTCGTGGAGCCGGCGTGACGGCCTTCCTCACCGGCCTACGCCATCCGATGCGCTGGCTGCGCGGGCTCTGCGGTGGTGAGTCGGCGTTCCCGCTCGTCGTGCTGTTCGGCCTCAACGCGGTCGACGAGCTCGATCGCACTGCGTTCGGCATCCTGCTGCCGAACATCCGCGACGAGTACAACCTCGACAACACCAAGGTGCTCGGTCTCGTCGCGCTCGTGTCGCTGGCCGCGCTCGCCCTGCAAGTGCCGATCGCGCAGTACGCGGACCGCTCGCGGCGGGTGCCGCTAGCCGTCGCCGGGGCGATGCTGTGGGGGGTGTTCAGCGGCATGACCGGCCTCGCCACCGGTGTGGTGGTGCTGGCCATCGCCCGCAGCGGAAGCGCCGTCGGGAAGGCGGTCATCGACCCCACCCACAACTCGCTGCTCGCCGACTACTACCCGATCGAGTCGCGCAGCCGCGTGTTCAGCACGCATCGGGCCGCGAACGCGGTCGGTGCCTTCATCGGGCCACTCGCGGCAGGGCTGTTGGCCTACGCCTTCGACTGGCGCGTGCCGTTCCTGGTGTTCGTGTTGCCGACGGTGCTGTTCGCGGTGCTGGCGATGCGCATGGAAGAGCCGGTTCGTGGCCGCTGGGAGCGCCAGGCGATGGGCGCCAGCGCCGAGGTGGTGAACACCGAGGAGGCGGTGCCGTCGTTCGCCGAGAGCTGGCGCACGGTGCACAAGGTGGAGAGCTTGAAGCGGTTGTGGTGGAGCCTGCCGTTCCTGGCGACGTCGCTGATCGGGTTCGTCACCCTTGCCGCGTTGATGTACGAGGAGGAGTTCGGGCTCGACGAGCGCGGTCGCGGCATCGCCGCGGCCATCGCCGAACCCTTCCAACTGGTGGGACTCGTGATCGGCGCCCGAATCGTCACCCGCCGGTTCGCCGGCGACATGCGCGCCGTCATCCGGTTCGGTGCCAAGGTGGCCGCCAGCACGTCGGTGCTCTCGATCGGCTTCGCGCTGGCGCCGAACATCGTCGTGGCCGTTGCCCTCAACTGTGCGATATCTGCTGCGCTGGCGATCATCGGACCGAGCATCCTCGTATCGCTGTCGTTGGCGATCCCGGCGCGGGCGCGGGCCACGGGCTTCTCGGTGGCTTCGCTGTGGGTGATCCCCGGGCTGCTCATCTTGCCGCTCATCGGCTGGATCTCCAGCCATCTCGGTATTCGCGTCGGGATGCTGGCGCTCGTTCCGCTGTTCCTGGTGGGAGCGGTGATGCTCGGTTCGGTCGGCAACGTGATCGTCGCCGACATCAGCCAGGTGTGGGCGGCTGCGGTCGCGCGCAGCGAAGCCCTGTACGCGCGCCGCCAGGGCGACGCCGACCTGCTGCTGGTGCGCGGCCTCGACGTCGGCTACGGGCAGCGTCCAGTGCTGTTCGGCGTAGACCTCGACGTGAAGGAGGGCGAGATCGTCGCCCTGCTCGGCACCAACGGTGCCGGCAAGAGCACGCTTCTGAAGGCGATCAGCGGTGTCGTGGAGGCCGATCGCGGTGCGGTGGTGCTCGACGGCCGCGACATCACCCATGCCCCGCCGAACGAGATCGCGATGCTCGGGGTCAGCCAGATGCCGGGCGGGCAGGGGGTGTTCGGGTCGTTGACCGTCACCGAAAACCTCCAGCTCGCCGGATGGACCCGTCGCCGCGACAGCGCCGGGGTGGCCGACTCCACGGCCGAGGTGCTGGCGATGTTCCCGGTGCTCGGTGAGCGGATCGACGACGCCGCGGCCAACCTCTCCGGCGGTCAGCAGCAGATGTTGGCGCTCGGCATGGCGTTCATCGCCCGCCCGCGGGTGCTGCTCATCGACGAGCTCTCGCTCGGTCTCGCGCCGGTGATCGTGGCCCAGCTCCTGCCGATCGTGCGTCGCCTGGCCGACGACGGCACGGCCGTGGTGCTCGTGGAGCAGAGCGTCAACGTGGCTCTCACCGTGGCCGAACGGGCCTACTTCATGGAGCGCGGCAGGATCCGCTTCAGCGGCCCCACCGCCGAGCTGCTCGCCCGCCCCGACCTGCTGCGGTCGGTGTTCTTGTCGAACGCCTCGATCGGCACGAGCGTGGCGGCGGGCGACCGCGCCGCCACATCGCCTGTGGGGAGCACCGATCAGCCGGCCGCGCTGGAGGTCACCGAAGTGGCGTGCTCGTTCGGTGGGATCCGTGCCGTGAACGATGTGTCGTTCTCGCTCACCGCAGGCGAGATCCTCGGGCTGATCGGCCCCAACGGCGCCGGCAAGACCACGCTGTTCGACGTGATCAGCGGGTTCGCCGCCCCTCTGGCAGGCACGGTCCATCTCGCAGGTCGCGACATCACCCAGGCATCGCCGTCGACCCGCGCGTCGCTCGGGCTCGGCCGCAGCTTCCAAGATGCTCGCCTGTATCCCGACATGACCGTTTCCGAGACGCTGACGGTGTCGCTGGAACGATGGTTCGAGAACCGCAGCGCCCTTGCCGCCGCGGTGCGGCTGCCGGTCGTCTTCGACGACGAGGAGCGCGCCGCGCTTCGTGTCGACGAGCTCGTCGAGCTGATGAACCTCGGGGCCTTTCGAACTGCGTTCGTGCGCGAGCTGTCGACCGGTACCCGGCGGGTGGTCGACCTCGCCTGTCTGGTGGCACAGCGACCGACCGTCATCCTGCTCGACGAGCCGTCGAGTGGCATCGCCCAGCGCGAGGTGGAGGCGTTGGCGCCCCTGCTCGTTCGGCTCCGCGACGAGATGGGCGCCGCGCTCGTGGTGATCGAACACGACATGCCGCTCATCTCATCGATCTCCGATCGTCTCATCGCCCTCGACCAGGGCCGGGTCATCGCCGGCGGCCACCCGGCCGACGTGCTGGTCCACCCCGAGGTGATCGAGAGCTACCTCGGCACCGACGCTGCAGTGCTGGCCCGCTCCGACGCCGGCCGCAGCCAGATCTCTCCAACCATCACCACCAACAGCGCTACATCGCACATCGACACGAGGGGGTAGTCATGCAACCGGCTCAAGCAACAGGAACAGGCGGATCGGGAGGCGGCAGAAATCTCAAGCGATGGGGCCCGGTCGCCGGAATCGTCGCGGTGGTCGCGATTGGTGCCGGAGTGATCATCGCCACATCGGGTGACGACGGTGCGTCGTCGGCCTCGACCACCGAGCCTACGGCGACGGAGCCGGCGGCAACCGATGTCGGCGGCACGACGGCCACGACACCTGCGACCGCGTCTGGCGGCACCGAACCTTCGGCCACCTCAACTCCGGCGGCTGAGATCACCTTCCCGCTCACCTTCGCCCAGGCCGAGGAGCAAGGCATCGCCGAGCAGATCGAGTGGGGGCCGCGCTGCGACACGGCGACCGGCCAGCTCGCGGTGCCCGACTACTTCGCCCAGCCGTGCATGGCGCCGTTCACGGGCGACAACGGCGGCGCAACCGACACCGGTGTGACGGCGGAGGAGATCACCATCGTCTACTACGAGGGTCAGGAGACCGATCCGATCATCGCCTACATCACCGATGCGATCAAGGTCGACGACACCAACGCCGAGCAGTTCGAGATGATGGAGAGCATCGTCGACTACTACGAGGCGTACTTCGAGCTGTACGGCCGCAAGGTGAACCTGGTCACCTTCGAGGGCACCGGTGGAGCCACCGACGACGTCGCCGCCCGCGCCGATGCCGCGCTGATCGCCGAGCAGTACCAGCCGTTCGTGGTGTTCGGCGGGCCGGCGCTCACCAGTGGCTTCGCCGACGAGCTGGCCGCCCGCGAGATCATGTGCATCGGCTGCACCCCCGGTCAGCCCGCTCAGTTCTACGTCGACCGCGACCCGTACGTGTGGGGCATCGACGGCAGCCAAGTGCAGAAGCAGACGCATGCGATCGAACTGATCACCAAGCAGCTCATCGGCAAGAACGCCGAGCACGCCGGCGACGAGTTCGTCGACACGCCGCGCAAGTTCGGCCTGCTCTACCTGCAGAGCAGCGCCGCTTCGAAGGATCTGGCCGACGCATACGCGCAGAAGATGGCCGATGCCGGCGCCCCGTTCGCCGAGGTGGTGGCCTACGAGCTCAACCCGGCCACGATCCAGGCAACGGCATCGCAGGTGATCTCCAAGATGAAGGCGGCCGGCGTCACCACGATCGTGTTCAGCGGCGATCCGGTCGCGCCGCGCGACTTCACGACAGAAGCAACGTTGCAGGAGTACTTCCCCGAGTGGTTCGTCTCGGCGAGCGTGCTCGTCGACCTGAACGCCTTCGCCCGCACCTACGACCAGCAGCAGTGGGCGCACGCGTTCGGTGTCACCCAGTTGG
>VFMC01000131.1:24387-27939 GCA_006515795.1 Acidimicrobiaceae bacterium
GCGGTGCGCACCAACCCCGAGGCGATCGGCTACTTCTCGATCTACCAGTGGTTCACCGGTGGCCCACCGCCAGCCGGCGACACGATCGGCGTGATCCAGCCCAACGCGGCAGTGTTCTTCGCCGTCGCGCAGGCTGTCGGGCCCGACCTCACCCACGAGAACTGGAAGGCCGCGCTGTTCGCCTCCGAGGGCACGGCCGCAGCGGTCAGTCAGCCGTTCCTGTCGTGGGGTGAGAAGCTGTGGCCCGATCCCGACTACCAGGGCCTCGACGACGCCACCGAGTTCTGGTGGGATCCGACGGCCACCGGCCCCGACGAGATCCGCAAGCAGGGCACCGGCATGTACCAGTTCGTCGACGGCGGCAAGCGATACCTACCGGGCGAGTGGCCGACCGAGGAGAAGCTGTTCGATCCGGCCGGGGCCGTGGCCATGTACGACACCCCGCCGCCCGGCGAGGAGCCGCCGAGCTACGCGAGCCCAGCCGGGGGGAGCTGAAGCCCTCACCCAATTCTCGGTGTCAGCCGGGGAGCCGCCAATCGATCGGCGGCAACCCGGCTGCCGCGAGCGCCTCGTTGGTCCGACTGAACGGCCTGCTTCCGAAGAAGCCGTTGTGGGCGCTGAGCGGCGACGGGTGGGCCGACTCGATCACCACGTGCCGATCGGTGTGGATCAACGCCCGCTTCTTGCGGGCCGGTGCGCCCCACAGGAGGAACACGACCCGGGTGGGCTTGTCGTCGACCACCCGGAGCACCTGATCGGTGAACCGCTCCCACCCCTTGCCGTGGTGTGAGCCGGCCTGACCGGAGCGCACGGTGAGGCAGGTGTTGAGCATCAGCACCCCCTGGCGCGCCCACGCTTCGAGGTTGCCGTGTGCTGGTCGTTCGATGCCGAGATCTGACTGCAGCTCGGCGTAGATGTTGGCGAGCGACGGCGGAACTGCTACCCCGCGCTGCACCGAGAAGCACAGCCCGTGCGCCTGCCCGTTGCCGTGGTAAGGGTCCTGGCCGAGGATCACGACGCGCGTATCGGCGTAGGGCGTGAGGTGCAGCGCGGCGTACACCTCCGGCTCGGAGGGGAAGACGGTGCACTTGCGGCGCTCGTCGGCGACGAAGCGTTGCAGCTCGTGCCAGTAAGGCTGCTCGAACTCGCCGCGCAGCAGCGGGTTCCAGTCGGTGACGGTCACCGGATCATTCTGCCGCGCAGCCCGCGCGGCCCCGCGCGGGCTGCGCGTAGTGAGGATCAGTCGTCGTGGTCGGGACCGGTCGTGGTGGTGATCGACGTGGTGGTGATCGACGTGGTGTGCGAGCCGGCGCTCTCGTTGTCGCCGCTGGAGCTCTCTTCGTCTTCGACCTGCTGCACCATCACCCCGTCGATCAAGCGCACCTCGATCTTGGCCTCGCCGTCGGACGACTTGAAGGTGACCACGATGCGGTCGGGCTTCTCGCGCTCGACCTCGGCCTTGAAGCCCGACGTGGGATCCTTGGCGATCAGCGTCATCGTCGCGTCCTGCAGGCGGATCGTTATCGAGCCGCCGATGCTCGCGAACGTCTTGGTGGCCGACCCCTGTGGGGCGCCGGCGCTGGACTGCGGCGCCGAGGTGGCCGATGTGTTGGCCGAAGAATCGGTCTGCGGCACGTCGGGGACCGTCGAAGCGGCCGCACCGCCGGCGGCAGCACCGATCGATGGACCGGACGACTCGGGGTCGTCGAAGGAGGTGGTCGACTCGATCGTCGACGACGGAGCCGCGGTGTCGGACGTGCTGGTGGCCTCGCCGGTGGTGTCGCTGGTGGTATCGGGTTCGGCGGCGACCGGCGCGGTGGGGCTGATGTGGATGGTCGAATCGGAGCGGACGCGGGTCGACACATATGCAGCACGGCGTTGCCTGGCTCGCGCCACTCGGGCCGTGAGCATCGTGTTCGCGGCAACGAGGTCGGGCTCGGCCCCCGCCGCGGCGCGGATCCGGCGCCGGAGTTCGAAATCGTCGACGTCACTCATGGCGTTGTCCTTGCTGCTGCGGGAGGAGGTGTCCGCGGAGTCGCTCGCGGCCTTGGTGGAGGTGGAACTTGACGGCGCCCTCGCTGAGATCGAGCGCTGCGGCGATCTCGGCAACGGACATGCCATCGACGTAGTAGAGAGCGACGCAGACGCGCTGCTGCTTGGGCAGGTGCATGAGCGTGATCATCACGCCACCGGCGTCGCCGCGGCGTGAGCTTGCGGCGTCGTGCACTTCGTCGCGTTGGGTGTCGAGCACATCGCCCTGAAGGCGTTCGAGCGCAGCGTTCTTTCGTGTGCTGCGTCGGTGACCATCGCGGAGCCGGTTGATCGCAACCCGCCGGATCCAACCGACCGGGTCGTCGTAGTGCTGCAGCCGGCGCCATCGCATGTGCGCCTTGACGAACGCTTCTTGCACAGCGTCGGCCGCCTGCTCGCGATCGCCGGACATCACCGTGAGCGCGCGTACCAGCCGCCCGTAGTGAAGACGGAAGAGGTCGTCGAGGGACTCGACGACCCTGATCTCGGTGGGTTCGTTCATGGCGATGGCGATGTGCACCACTCACCGACACGACGCGGGGGCGCGATCGGTTTGGTGCCACGGCGGACAGTACCGGGTCGGGGCGCGTGTTCACGTCGCGGCTGCAAACCACGGATCGTGCTCGCGTTGGGCCATCCCACTACGGTGAGCGGCCATGAGCCCGGAGCGCGACGTGATCCTCGCCGTCGACATCGGTGGCACCAAGATGGCCGCGGGTCTGATGACGTTGCGCGGCGATCTGATCGACCGCACCCAAGTTCCGGTCGACCACTCGCTCAACGCCGCTGAGCTGTTCGCCTCGTTGTGCTCGATCATCGACGACATGCGGGCCCGCGCCGGTGACCATCACCAGATGACCGTTCGCGCCGTCGGTGTCGGATGCGCCGGACCGGTCACCACCAACGTCGAGACTGTTTCGCCGCTGAACATCTCCAGCTGGCGCAACTTCGCACTGCGTGAGCACCTTGCCGCCACCACAGGGCTCCCGGTCTACGGCGACCTCGACGCCAAGGCGTTGGCGCTGGCCGAGGGTTGGCTCGGCGCCGCCCAGGGGCGGGCGAACTTCATGGCGATGGTCGTTTCGACCGGCGTCGGTGGCGGGGTGGTGTTGAACGGTCAGTTGCTCGACGGTGCCACCGGAAACGCCGGCCATGTTGGTCATGTGGTGGTCGAGCCGAATGGCCGGCGCTGCCCGTGCGGATCGCGCGGCTGCCTCGAAGCCGAGGCATCGGGTCGGGCCATCGAGGCGATCACCGGCCGACCACCGACCGAGCCCAGCTACGAGACCATGCAACGAACGGGCGAGCTCGTGGGTCGGGCCGTGGCCTCGGTGTGCAACCTGCTCGATCTCGACCTGGTGGTCGTGGGTGGCTCGGTGGCGCTCGGCTTCGGGGCGACCTTCTTCAACTCGGCGCAGGCCGTCCTCGACCGGCATTCCCGGCTCGAGTTCAGCCGCGGGGCGCGGATCACGCCCGCCCGCCTCGGCGACCGTGGCCCGCTGGTCGGCGCCGGCGCCGTCG
>VFMC01000132.1 GCA_006515795.1 Acidimicrobiaceae bacterium
CCTGGCGCTCCGCCCAGGCGTCGGCGACTTCCTCCGCCCACCGGGTCGTCCGCTCGATCGTCTGCTGCTCGATCAGCACATCACCAGCGACTCGATCGCCAAGACCCTTCGCCGCCTCGACGCCGCCTTCGTGCCATCGCGCAAGAGCCAGCGGATCAGCGAGCTCCGCGCGATCATCGGTTCGGTCGATTCCCTCGCCCTACTCGCGTCGAAGATGCCGTCGAACACCCGGCAGATGTTCGATGCCCTCGTCGACGCCGGCCCGCGCGGCGCGGCGCCGGGCGACATCGGCGTGCCGTACTGGCAGGTCCGCACCTACTCGCCGGTTCCCGCCAACCACCCGGTCGCGGCCCTACGTCAGCTCAACGACATGGGCCTGATCTGGATCGACGAGACCATTCAGCGGATCGGTCTCTGGCTCGAGGTGCACGCCGCGGTCCGCGGGCGGCTGTTCGTCGAGTGGCCGGCCCCCGCTCCGGTCCACCTCGCTGCGCTGCACGGCCACACCGTTCAACTCCCGCCGGTGCTGATGGTGCTCCAGAACCTGCTGCGATTGGCCGCGCTCGAACCGCTGCCGGGCCTGAAGACCCGCGGCATCGGCGTACGGACGACGAAAGATCTCGCCAAACGCCTCGGCGTCGGCGTGGCCCGCACCACCCTGCTGGTCGACCTCGCCCAGGGCCTCGGCCTGATCGAGGAGGTGTCGAAGTGGGTGCGCTCCGGACGCACCGGAAGTTGGCAGTACTCGTACCGCACCCAGGCGGCGGCGGCGTTCGAGTGGAACCGGGTAGATGCGATCGGCCAATGGGCCTCGCTGGTGGCCGCGTGGATCGAGGGGCGAGGGGCGACCCACGACGCGGCGCCGTCGCCGACGCACCGCCGCCAGGCCGTGGCCGATCTCATCGCCCTACCGCCGGGTGTCGGAATCACGGCCCACGCCTTCGCCGACTGGTTCTGTCAGCACCACGTCGGCGCCCGGCACGACGCTGCCGGCACGCTGCACGACGAGCTCGCCGCCCTCGATCTGATTCCCACCACCGGCACGGCGGGCCTCACCGCGCTCGCCCGCGAGCTGATCACCGATCCCGCGTCGGCGGCCGCCCTGCTGCCCGACGTCGTCTCCACCTTCGTCGTGCAAGCCGACCTCACCATCGTGGCACCGCCGGCACTTGCCTCCGAGCTGCGCTCCCGTCTCGACAGGTTGTGCACCGTCGAATCCGATTCGAGCGTGGTGGTGTTCCGGCTCGACCCGACACGCATCGCCACCGAGCTCGCCGGGCGCGCCGGCCTCACCATCGCCGCGGCAGCGACCGTCGTCACCGCCGACGACGTGCTCGGCCTCGCCGAGGCCGTCAAGGTGAAGGCCGCCCGGCTCACGCTTCTAGCGCCCACCGTGGCCGTTTCCGAGCTCCCGTTGCCGAAGGTGCTCGCCGCGCTTCGCGCCAAGGGCCTTGCCCCGACGGGTTCTGCTTCGCCGAACGGCGATGCCGACGAGGAGATCGTGCACAACCCGTGGCGAGCCGTGCCACGACCATCAGCCGTCACGCTCATCCACCCATCCATGGAACACATCACCGAGATCGTTGCAAATGCAACATGATCGCTCCCTGCTCCGTCTCGGCGACCTGAGCGCATGACCGACCCATCGAACCCGTTGATCGTGCAGAGCGACCTGTCGGTCATGCTCGAGCTCGCCAGCCCACACGCCGATGTCGCCCGCGCCGCCTTGGCGCGCTTCGCCGAGCTCGACAAGGCCCCCGAGCACATCCACACCTACCGCATCACACCGCTCTCCCTGTGGAACGCAGCGGTCGCCGGGCTCTCCGCAGGAGAGGTGGCCAGCACGCTCAGCGGGCTCGCCAAGTACCCGGTGCCGGCCGGGGTGCTGGCCGAGGTTCACGATCAGATGGGCCGCTACGGCCGCCTCCGGCTGGTGCGCGACTTCGACACGGGGGGCTTGGCCCTGGTGAGTCACGAAGTTCCTTTGCTCGTCGAGGTGGCGCGCGACAAGGTGGTTGGTCAGCTACTCGGAGAGCGCCTCGACGGCAACCGGTGGGCCGTTCGGCTCGGCGACCGCGGCGCGCTCAAGCAGGCGTTGCTGCACCTCGGATGGCCCGTCGCCGACGAGGCGGGATACGCCGAAGGCAGCCCGCTGAGCGGTGCGGAGGTCACGTGTGAGTTGCGCGGCTATCAGGCCGACGCGGTGTCGGCATGGTGGCAGGGAGGGGCAGAAGCAGCCGGCAACGGCGTGCTCGTTCTGCCGTGCGGCGCCGGCAAGACGGTTATCGGGCTCGCCGCGCTCGCGGCAGCCGGTTCGCACACGCTCATCATCGCCACCAGCATCACCTCGGCACGCCAGTGGACCCGCGAGATCCTCGACAAGACCTCGCTGACCGACGACCAGATCGGCGAGTACTCCGGCGACCGCAAAGACATCCGCCCGGTCACCATCGCCACCTACCAGGTGCTCACCTGGTCGCCCCATGCCCGTGACGAGGTGCTCGAACTGCACCACCTGTATCCACACCTGGCGCTGTTCGATCGCACCGAGTGGGGCCTGATCATCTACGACGAGGTGCACCTGCTGCCCGCCCCGGTGTTCAGAGCGACGGCGCGCATCCAGGCCGTGCGACGCCTCGGCCTCACCGCCACCCTCGTGCGCGAGGACGGCAAGGAGGCCGACGTGTTCAGCCTGATCGGACCGAAGCGGTTCGACGTGCCGTGGAAGGAACTGGAGCTGCACGGCTGGATCGCTCCAGCGGTGTGCACCGAGGTGCGCGTCGAACTTCACGACGACGCGCGCATGGAGTACGCGATGGCCGAGCCGACGCACCGCTACCGGCTGGCGGCGTCCACCCCGCGCAAGCTCGATGTCGTGCGGCGACTCGTGGCTCGCCACGCCGGCGACCGAATCCTGGTGATCGGTCAGTTCGTCGATCAGCTCAAGGTCATCGCGGCAGAGCTCGACGCGCCATTGATCACCGGGCAAACGGCGCAGAAGGTGCGCGAGACGAGGTTCGAGGCGTTCCGCCGCGGCGAGATCCCGGTGCTCGTGGTGTCGAAGGTGGCGAACTTCTCGATCGATCTGCCTGAGGCGAACGTGGCGATCCAGGTGTCGGGCACGTTCGGAAGCCGCCAGGAGGAAGCCCAGCGGCTCGGCCGGATCATGCGCCCGAAGCTCAGCGGCGGGCAGGCCAACTTCTACTCCGTGGTCACCCGCGACACCGTCGATCAGACCTTCGGCGCCAATCGCCAGCGGTTCCTCGCCGAGCAGGGATACGACTACCGGGTGATCGACGCCCACGATCTCTGACGTGCTCCCGAACAGCGAGCAGCGAGCAGTCAGTACGGCGCCCGCAGCTTGGGGAACATCGGGAAGTGCTTGACGTTGCGGGTGAGCAGCTGCGCTTCGAGCAATTGGGCGGTCGCTGCAACCACGTAGTCGATCGGGTCGATGCCGGTGTGCGACCGGCCGTAGCGACGGGCGAACGTTGCCGCCGCATCGGCCACCGATGCATCGACCGGCGCGTCGATGCACTCGTCGAGCAGACGCGCGAGCGCGCGGTTGGGAGTTCCCGAACGCGAGCAGCCCCCGCAACCACTCCCTCATCGACGCCGTCTGCCGGGCACTCGACAGCAGAGCGCGTCACCGCTAGACTGACGATGTGTCATCACGTCTGCTCAATGTATCCGACCGCGGACAGATCTCGCTTCCAGCAGACATCCGCCACCGTTGGCGGACTCGCCGCGTCCTGCTCATCGACGACGGGGAATCCGTCACACTCCGACCCATGCCCGACGATCCGGTCGCCGCGGTCACGGGGAAGTACGCCCACCTCCCCCTCGACTCCGACCGCACCCGCGACGACGACCGCCGAGTCGAGGGCCAGGGCGACAACAAGTGACCCTGCTCGACGCGGCTTGCCTTGTCGCGTTGTTTCGCGCCGAACCCGGCGCCGGGCGCGTCGCCGAAGTGATCGCCTTCGGAGCCGCTATCAGCGTGATCAACCGTGCCGAAGTCATCGACCGGCTCGCTCGCCAGGGAGCAGACCCTGCCGAGGTCGGTGCCGACATCGACATGCTCGACCTCGAGCACCACGATGTCACGCGTCAGATCGCGGACAGCGCCGCCGCACTTCGTTCTCGGCACTACCACCGCACTCGACGTCAGATCAGCCTCTCCGATTGCATCGCCGCCGCCACTGCACAACACCTCGGCCGCCCGCTGGCGACATCCGACCAGCACCTCGCCGACCTCGCTGCCATCATCGGCATCCACCTAACGGCGGTCGCCAACTCACGAGGCGAACGGCCCACCGCGGCGACGTGACTTCACCAGGCGATCACGACACGCCCGTAGGTGACGCACATCCCCGCCGCGTTCAACAGCAACAACGAAACGACCACCACCGCGAACACGGCAGCCCGGCGGCGTGAACCACCGCTGACCTGTGGCGCCGGCATGTACCACTCCGGCAGCAGCCCCGGCCCATCGACGTGCGCGTCGAACGGCACCGCATCCTCGCCGAGTGGTGCGTCGGGATCGGCAGCCAACGCCAGCGCGGTCAGCTCTTCGTCCGACACCACAACGCCGCCCTCGTGGATGTCCACCAGATCGCCGTCCGCGTCCATTCCCGAACCCTACGCCCGCCGCGCCGGTACCGTGATCCGATGAGCACATTGCTATCGGTCGCCGTCCTCGGCTTCATGGCAGTGCGGCTCGCCACCGGGTTGCGCATCTCTCGCACCGGCTCGGGCCGCGACATGGTGCGGGTCGTCCGCCGACGCATCGGCTGATCGTCTCGGCCTCCGTGCTGATGGCGGTTCCCGGGCTCGCCTGGGGCTGGTGGTCGTCGATCGGTGGCGAGGGCAACCCCGTGTTCGGCTCGTCCGACGCCACTGCCGGCAGTGCCCTCGAATGGCTCATCCCGCTGGCGTTCATGGCCATGCTCCTGCCCGCTCTGCCGTTGTTCGCCCACGCCGAGGAGAACATATTCCGGTCCGGCGCCGAGCACTGGACGGTCACCAAGCGCACGCTGAAGACGCTGCAGTTCGGGCTCGTGCATGCCATCATCGGCATCCCGATCGGCGCCGCGCTGGCCCTCTCGATCGGTGGGGCGTACTTCATGCGCGTGTACCTGCGCGAGTACGCCGGCACGCACTCGCGGCGACAAGCCACCCTCGAGTCCACCGCCGCGCACACCGCGTACAACGGGGTCATCCTCGTCATCGTCGCGATCGCCCTCGTCATCACTGCGGCCGGCGGATGAGCATCTCCCCGGTCGACATCGACATCGTCCGCGACACCGCCGTCACGATCACCTTCGAAGACGACGTCGTGTGCACCTTCCCCGTCGCCAGCCTGCGCGCCGCATGCCCATGCGCCGGTTGCCAGGGCTTGCGCGAGCGAGGCGAGATCGCCTGGCCGCGGCCTGGGCAGGGCCACGACATCAGCGTCGTTCACGCCGAGCTCAACGGCGCATGGGGCCTGTCGATCGAGTGGAGCGACGGCCACAACACCGGCATCTACGCCTGGACGGTGTTGCGCGGCTGGTGCGACGGCGGTGCTCGGTAGCCTGCCCCGATGGCGCTGCCACCTCCTCCCCCGTCACAGTTCCCGGCAAGCGAACCAATTGGCGCCCTCCCCCGTTGCTACCGGCACCCAGGTCGCGAAGCCGGGCGCAGTTGCACGCGGTGCGGCAAGTCGGCGTGCAGCGACTGCCTGGTGCAGGCCGCGGTGGGTTCGCATTGCATCGACTGCGCGAAAGCAGCCCGTCCCGATGTGAAGACTCGCGCCAAGTACTGGAACGCCGGCCAACCTGCGCTCGTCACCCGGGTGATCATCGCCATCAACCTTGCCGTGTTCTCCTTCGTCACCATCAGCGACCCGAGCTCGCTCAGCGGCGGCGGCAGCCTGACCAAGGCACAGTTCGATCTCGGCCTCAACTCGTTCTTCCTACGCGACGGCCGCAACGAGTGGTACCGCCTGATCACGTCGGGGTTCCTGCACTTCGGCATCATCCACGTCGCGTTCAACATGTTCATGCTCTTTCAGCTCGGCAACCTGCTCGAACGGCCACTCGGCCGGCTCAGGTTCAGCATGCTCTACGGCGCGTGCCTGCTCGGTGGCTCGTTCGGTGTGATCGTCGCCGATGCGAACGCGATCGCGGGTGGCGCATCGGGTGCCGTGTTCGGTCTGATGGCCGCTGCTGCCGTGAGCCTGCAACGCCAGGGGGTGAACGTGTTCAGCACCGGCCTCGGCACCACTTTGCTGCTCAACATCTTCATCACCTTCGCCATCCCCGGGATCTCCAAAGGCGGCCACATCGGCGGCGCTGTGGCCGGAGCGATCTGCGGGTTCATCATGCTCGCGCCGCGGTGGAAGTCGGTGCCGAAGTGGGCGGCCTACGCCACGCCCGCTGCCGTCGCCTTCGTCAGCGTGGTTGGCAGCTACCTGATGGCCGCACGCGGCGGCTGAACCTCAGCCCTCGGCCGCGCCGGCGAGGCGCCCGCCGGTGGTGTCCGCCGCCACGGAGGCGGTGTGCAGCCGTGGACCCATCAGCTTCGCCATCAGGTGCTGGCCGGCGACGACCGGCGCGTACCGGGCGGGGTTGTCGGGGGACGCGCAAGTGGGCAGGCACTCGATCAACGCGTCGTGATTGCCGTCGTGGAAGAAGGCCACCGATCGTCGACTGGTCACCGCGGTGCGGTCTCGTCGCGGCGGGAGAACCCGGTGCAAAGTCGACTGCCACCGGTCGTTCGTCCACTGTGCCATCAGATCGCCCAGGTTCACCAGCAGCGCGCCCGGCGACGGCATCACGTCGTGCCAGCGACCATCGGGCCCGATGATCTGCAGCCCCGGAACCGCGTCGGCGAACAGCACCGTGCACATGCCGTAGTCGGTGTGCTCGCCCATGCCCAACTGGCCCGGCTCGGGATCTGGATCGCCCGGCTGGGTCTCGTAGTGGTTCACCCGCAGCGTGTCGGTGGAATGGGTGGTGAAGTGGCGGAGCGATCGATCAGGCAGTCCGAGTGCCGCGGCGAACACGTCCATCAAGGTGTCGGCCACGAGGCGTGCCGACGCCATGTAGCCGACGAGCGCGGCGCGCAGTAGTGGCACCTCCACCGGCCACAGGTTCGGGGCGAACAGGCGGTCGCGCTCGGCGGCTACCGCGGGTACGGAGAGGTCGACAACATCGGGGCCGATGTTGAACGCCTCGAACAGATCGGCCGGCCGGGAGACTCCGACGCTGTAGGCGAGGCCTTCGGCGCAGCGGGCCGCATACCCACGGTTCACCTCGGGGACAGACGGGGTGTACTGCTGCTTCACATCGGCCGGGAGTGCGAAGAACCGTTCGGTCTCGCGGGTCATCGCCTCGATGATGGTCGCCGGAACGCCGTGCCCGACGACCTCGAAGAACCCGACCCGGCGACACGCCGCGTCCAACTCGGTCGCCACGTGATCAAGCGCCACGTGATCAAGCGCCATGTGATCACGCGAGCCGCGGAACCAGGGGGCGAGATCGATGGTGGGCACGATCGAGCTCATCGGGCCACCCTACCGATCGGCGCGGGTCGACTCGATGGGCGGCGCCCTTTCGCGGCGCTCGCGAGCGCCTGCGCCGCCCGTAGGGTGACCGTCATGAGCCAGGTGGTCGAGCGCATCGTCTCCTCGTGTGCCGCCGCCGGGCTCGACCTCAACGCCACCTCCTCGGTCGGTTCGTACAACGCCGTTGTGGACCGACCGTTCCACCTTCCCGGAGCCGACGATTCGCTCACCATCGTCGTCGGCAACACGCGGGCGATCTGGCCGCACATCGGCGAGTTCGTGCGAGCCCAGCCATCGCCTCCTCCGGATCCGGTGGACACCTACGTGGAGTCGGTGATCCGTTCGGCCACATCTGGCTGCACAGAGCTCATCGACGTTCGGTACGCGCACGAATCACCGCCACGACGCATCGCCATCCAGCGTCTGGCCCACGTAGCCGGCCTTGCCTGGCTGTCGCCAAGCCACCTGTGCATCCACCCCACCTTCGGGCCGTGGATCGCGCTGCGTGCCGCGATCGTGCTCGACATGCCGGCCCCGCCAGCCCGGCAACCGCTCGCGGCGCCATGCGACTGCGCCAGCGCATGCGCCCCGCTTCTCGCCGAGGCACTCGCCGCTGCCGAACGCGTCGACAGCGCCAGCGTGCGATCGTCGTGGCGGCGTTGGTTGGCGATGCGCGACGCCTGTCCGGTCGGGCGCCGGCACCGCTACGACGACGACCAGATCGAGTACCACTACATCGGCACCACACCGTCGGACTGGACCTCGTAGCCCGAGAACGGCCCTGGTGCGACCGGTCGCCGGAACTGTGCGACACCCCCTGATCATGATGCGAGGTATGACGAAAAGCACTCCTTCCGCAGCAGCCTCGGCCACGGGCTCCGCAGCAAGCTCAGGGCAGCTCGAGTCCCCCGAGCAGCTGTCACTGCTCGCCGCGTCCCACCTGCCGGTGCAGTTCCGGCTCGATCGACGCACTCGCGAGCGTGGGCTCGCCAACATCGCGGCCATCCGCCGCCTCCTCGCCGCACGGGGTCACGGCACGCCGGTTCCGGTCTCCGATCGAGCTGTCGCGAAAGCGGCCTGAGTCGTTCAGCCGGCGACCGGTGCCACCGAGCGCACCGCGTCCCAGTGCTTCAACTCCGGGTCGAGCGGCAGCAGGGCGAGCGAGCTCGTGGTCACTCCGTTGTCGAAGTAGGCCTTGATCTTGGCCCGGCACTCGGCCGGCGAGCCATGCACGATCAGCTCGTCCACCACGGAATCAGGAATCGCTGCCAGGGCAGCCTTCCGGTCGCCGGCCTTCCAGGCGTCCCACATCGGCTGGAGCACCTCGCCACGGCCCAACCAGCGGTGGAACTCGGCGTACACCGGCACGTTCAAGTACGCCGCGATTGCGAACTTCCCCGCCTCACGCACCGCGGCCGCGTTCTCGCTCGGACAGCAGAAGATGCGGGCCACGATCTCCTTGTCCACCCCACCTGCGGCCTGGCGCACCACAGCTGCCACCTGCGTCACGTCCGAAGGAGACAACCAGTTGATGATCGCCCCGTCGCCTTCGCTGGCGGCCAGCTTCAGCATGCCCTCACGCAACGCGGCCACCAAGATCGGCGGCGCCTGCTCGGGCCTGATCCCCAGCCGGAATCCCTGCACCTCGAACGTGTCGTACGTCCTCGTCACCTTCTCCCCACTCAGTGAGTCACGCAAGAAGCGCACCACATCGCGCACCTTCTTGTACGGATCCACGAACGGCACGCCGTTCCAGCGCTCGACGATCACGTTGCTGCTCGACCCGACGCCGATCGCGAACCGGCCAGGCGCCGCATCGGCCAACGAAGCCACGCACTGGGCGAAGCACGCCGGCGAGCGGGTGTACGCCGGCACGATCGCAGTTCCCAATCTCAGTCGCGGTTCCCACGCCGCGGCCATCGCCAGCGGCGTGAACGCGTCGGCGCCGTCGGCCTCCGCCGACCAGATGTCGGTGTACCCGAGATCGGCCAGTTCGGCCAGCTTGTCGCGATGGCCGTGCAACGGCCCCGGCAATGGCACGGTCATCCCTGGTCGGATCGGCATGGTCATCTCGTCACGCTCCATTTCATCTCTTCGCTCCGCCCGCGCTGCTCACGAGCGGGTGTCCAGGGTCGGGTGGGGTCGGGTCGGGTCGACTCTACGCGGCGAGCACGAACGCCCGTCAGCTGCACGGCTATCGTCGCCAGGATGGGAGATGTGCCGTGGCAAGGTGACGCGTGTTCTTTGGTCGACGAGTTCCGGGCACGGCGTCGGTCGCCGCTCGAAGAACTGCAGGCCACGTTTGCAGCCATCGAGCACAGCGACCTCAACGCGTTCTGCTACCTCCCCCGCGACCAGGCCGAGCAATCGGCGCGAAGTGCCGATGTGCAGCTGCCGTTCGGCGGTGTGCCGATCGGGGTGAAAGAGCTCGACCACGTGGCGGGCTGGCCCGACACCGACGCGTGCGTCGTCTTTGCCGACAACACCGCGTCGCACACGTCGCTCATGGTCGAACGGGCGCGCGACCTCGGCGGCGCCGTGCTGGCCGGGCAGACCACCGCCAGCGAGTTCGGTGGTGTC
>VFMC01000133.1 GCA_006515795.1 Acidimicrobiaceae bacterium
AGCTCCAAGAATCGCAAGCCGCCGTCACCGAGGAGCTGACCTCGTTGATCGACCAGGCCCGTGCCGACGGCGACGCTGTGAACCGACAAGCGTTGACGTGGCTGCTCGTGGCCGTGCTCGGGGCCATTGGGTTGTTGTGCGTCGTGACCTACTTGATGACTCGTTCGATCGTCCGTCATCTCGGTCGCCTGGCCGACGTCGCCCGTTCCATCGCCCGTGGCGAGCTCCACGCTCGCGCCGACCGCGGCGCCGACGACGAGCTCGGTTCGCTGGCCGGTGCGATCAACGACATGGCCGGAGATCTGCAGATGCTCGTGGGGAGGATGGAAGCCAGTGCCGAGCGCGACGGCTTCGGTTCGCAGCTCGCCGAGGCGCTCGAGATGGCGGACACCGAGGACGACGCGCTCCTCGTGGTCGAACGGGCGATGGGCGTCATCGCCGCGTCTTCACCGATGGAGATCCTCCTCGCCGACTCGAGCAAGGCGCACCTCGAGCGAGCCGCGTCCCACCCCACTGCGGGAGCCCCGTGCTGCCCCGTCGAATCGCCGTTCAGCTGTGTCGCGGTTCGGCGGGGCAACCCGGTGGTCTTCGAACATTCGGAGGCGCTCAATGCGTGTCCGAAGCTGCGCGAACGCGGTGGTGATCCGATGTCTGCGGTGTGCGTGCCGGTGACGTTCATGGGTCGCGCCCTCGGCGTGCTGCATGCCTCTGGCAAGCCGGGCGTTCCCTTCGCGAGCGACGCCGTCGGCCAGCTGACCACGCTCGCCACCCAGTCAGGGGCGCGCATCGGCACGGTCAGGTCGTTCGAACGGTCGCAGCTCCAGGCCTCTACCGACGGACTCACCGGCCTTCGCAACCGGCGCACCATCGAAACCGAGCTCCGCGGGCTCCTCAAGGAGGGGGGCACGGCGACGATCGTCATGGCCGACCTCGATCACTTCAAGCTGCTCAACGACACCTACGGCCATGAAGCTGGAGATCGCGCACTGCGCAAGTTCTCGCAGGTGCTCGAGGCCAGCCTGCGGCCGACCGACCTCTGTGGCCGATTCGGCGGCGAGGAGTTCCTGCTCGCCTTCCCGTCCGCATCTCCGGAGGTCGTCGTCGGCATCCTCGGTCGGCTTCGCGACGCGCTGGCGCTCGCCGCCGAGGAGGCCGAAGCTCCGGCGTTCACCGCCAGCTTCGGCGTGGTCGACAGCGCGCTCGACACCTCGTTGGAGAACCTGTTGAAGCTGGCCGATCTGGCCCTGTACCGCGCCAAGGAGGAAGGTCGCAACCGGATCATCGTGGTCGACGAACGCGAGCTCAGCGCGCTCGGTCAGAACGACACCGTTCGGCCGGCCCCCACGGCAACACCGCGCAGCCCGGCAACCGTCGGCGCGTTCCAGCGGGCAGCGGCGCTCGATGATCCGATGCCCACGCTCACCGGATCGCGGTGATTCTCCTTGACCGTCGCTCTGTCGAGGCGCGCCGCTGACCGACGAGTCTGGCGCAACCCGACCATCACGGCGTGGCTGGCGCTGTTCGCCGCGTGCGTCGTGGCCATCGTCGGCTACCAGGTGCTGTCCGGCCCGTGGGCGGAGGCGTGGTTCCAACTCGTGGCGTGGGCCTCGATCAGTGCATTCGCGATCGGAGCCCGCCGCCACCGGAGCCTGACGGTGCCCTGGATCGCGGTCGCCTCCGGCTTCGTGCTGTTCGCGATCGGTGATCTGCTGTTCTCGCTGAACGAGTACGTGTTCCACGTCGACGGGTTTCCGTCGTCGGCCGACGTGGCCTACCTGGCCGGCTACCCGGTGCTCGCCGTCGGCCTGGCGGCACTCGTCAAGCGCGGTCGGACCAGCGGTCGCACCGCAATAATCGATGCCGGGATCGTGGTCGTTCCGCTGGCAGTTGCCGGCTGGGTGTACATCATCGAACCCCTCGCGTCGCAGGTCGACCTGGGCCCGCTGGAGCGCGCCGTCTCAACGGCCTACCCGATCGGCGATCTGCTGTGCATCGCCGTGCTCGTCCGCTTGATGGCCGGCTTCGACGGCCGATCGAGCTCGGGGCAACCGGCGCTCGGCATGCTCGTGGCAGGCCTTGGGTCGCTGTTGCTCGGCGACGTGCTGTTCCTGTCGACCACGTTGACTGCCACCTACATCAGCGGAGGATGGACCGACGGGCTCTTCTTGATCTCGTACATCGCGCTCGGGGTGACCGGCATGTGCGCGTCGATCGTCGACGTCGGCCGCCCGCAACCGATTCCGGACGTGTCGTTGAGCCGCCGCCGCCTCGTGCTCCTGGCCATCGCCGCGTTGTTGATCCCGACCATGCTTGCCGTGCAGTGGTTCCGCGAGGCGCAGCTCACTGTGCCGATCGTGGTGGGCGGGACGATCACCTCATTCCTGCTGGTCGTGGCCCGGATGAGCGGTCTGGTGCAGGCACTCGAGGTATCTCGCTCGAAGCTGCGATTCGACGCCACCCACGATCCACTGACCGGTCTTCCCAACCGTCAGCTCTGCAGCGATCGGCTGACGGAGACCTTGTCGAGCGGCGTCGGCGGGGCGATGCTGTTCGTCGACCTCGACCGGTTCAAGGCGGTCAACGACACCCTCGGTCACCACGTCGGCGACGACGTCCTCGTTGAGGTCGCGGACGTGCTCCGCGCCACGGTTCGCAACCACGACCTGGTGGCGCGACTGGCAGGCGACGAGTTCGTCGTCCTCATCGAATCCGAGAACGAGACGGAGTTGCTGATGATCGCCCAACGTCTCGTCGACGGCCTTCGGGTGACCAGAGGCGAGGGGGCTTCCCGGCTGCTGGTCACAGCGTCGGTGGGGTTGGTGCGTTGGCCGCGCAACACTCCCGAAGACCAGGCGCACAAACTGATGCGGGCTGCCGACTCGGCGATGTACGACGCCAAACGATCGAACGGCAACCAGATGGTGATCGCCTCGTTCTGACCGGGCGGTGAAGTCACCGGGCGATGGCGTGCGGACGTCAGGCCGTACCGTCGAGCTCCGATGTAGGGGCGATCCGACCCAGTCCGGCGAACGACTGGATCGGGGTGCGGCCCTTGTTGACCACCGCGTCGACCTCGTCGGCGATCGGCGCCTCGACACCGTGCTCGCTGGCGAGCTCGACCACCACGCGGCAGGTCTTCACGCCCTCGGCAACCATTCGCATGCTCGTGGTGATCTCGTCGATCGATCGCCCGCGGGCGAGCTCGACACCCACCGTGCGATTGCGGCTGAGCGGACTCGAGCACGTGGCCATGAGGTCGCCGAGGCCGGTGAGACCGGGGAACGTGCGCGGGTCGCCACCCATGGCCACCCCGAGACGGGTGATCTCGGCGAGGCCGCGGGTGAGCACCATCGCCTTGGTGTTGTCGCCGACACCGAGTCCTTCAGCCATTCCCGCGGCTATCGCCACGACGTTCTTGAGCGCACCGCCGAGCTCGCAACCGACCACGTCGGGGTTGGTGTACACCCGGAACCGGCGGCTGCTGAAGACGCGCTGCAGCGAGGTCGCGACATGGGCATCGGCCATCGCGATCACGGCAGCCGCGGCATATCCGGCGAGCACCTCGCGTGCCAGGTTGGGACCGGCGAGCACTCCGGCCGGATGACCCGGAAGCTCCTGCTCGATCACCTCGGTCATCCGCAGTCGGCTGCCTTGCTCCAACCCCTTGGTGAGGCTGACGATCGGGACCCAGTGGCGAAGCAGTGGCGCGACCTGCGCCAACGTCGACCGCACCGCGTGCGACGGCACGCCCACGACGATGACATCTGCGTCGTAGACGGCCTCGTCGAGCGATGTGGTGGCGCGCAGCTCGGGGTTCAGGTCGAGACCTTCGAGGTACCTGCTGTTTCGATGGGAACTGTTGACCTCGGCGGTGGTCGCGGGATCGCGAGTCCACAACACGACGCTCGCATTTGCTGTTGCCAACGACGCGACAGTGGTGCCCCATGAGCCGCCACCGAGCACCGCCACCTGTACTGGGCGCACCACGGATCCCTTCCCGGATGCCTCCAGCACACCCGTACCCGGCACCGTACCCTGTCACCGCCAGCGAGCAGCACCACACGTATCCTTGCCATCGATGACCACACCGTGGCCCGCCCCCGACGCCGATGCTCCGAAATCGCATGCTCAGGGCTCCCATGCTGCGGGCTCCCATCGTCCCAACTACGCCGTGCGCCGGACGCTCGTAGGGATCGGTCTCGCCGGCATCGTCGCCGGCGCGGTGTTCATGGTCGTGAGCCGTCGCGGCGATGGGACCGAAGGTGCAGATTCGGCGGTGGCCCACTGGAACGCCGTGGTCGCCCAAGACCTCGCCTCCGGCACGATCACGGTTTTCGACCGCGACGGCGCCGAGGTCGCGACCGTCGAGACCGACCTGATCGGCCTGAGCGATGTTGGCATCGCCGGCACTCTGCTGGTCGGCGAACAAGGCGACACGTCTGCCGATGGGGTCGGGCTCCTCGATCTCGAATCGGGAGCGATCCGTGCGCTGCGGCTCCACACCGACCTGCAGCCGGGCACGGCCGGGGAGGCTTTCCGTGTCGGCTACGACTCATCGACGAAGGCAATCGAGCTGCTCGACGCGGGCCGTGCCCAGGTAGTCGATCTCCTTCGGTACACCGATGCCGCCGACCCGGTCGTGCTGCCGGTGTCGGTGCGAGTGGATCCGGAAGGCGACCACGTGGCCTTCACCGAGCTCACCAAGTCGGAGACCATCCTCGTCGATCTCGAATCGTCGACCGCGGTCTCGATGCCGGGCACGCTGATCGACATGGCCTTCCGATCGGTCGTCACGCTCACCAACCGGGGCGACACCGTGCTGCTCGACCGCTACGACCTCGAGGGCCGACGCACCGGCACGGTGGAGGTTCCGATGCCGGCGGCGGTCATGCTCGTCGACGACACCGCGGCCATCACCGTCGGACGCGACGGCATCGTGACGCAGATCGACTTCGCCCACGAGTCGATCGCCGAGGTCGCCGACCTGGCGACGGCACCTCCCACCGAATCCGGCGCACCGGTCACCGCCGGCGACGATCCAGGCGACGATGGAGGCGACGATCCAGGCGATGCATCCGCGGCGCCCACCGAGATCGTCTCCTCGGGCATCGCGCTGTTGAGCCACACGCGGCTCGCCGTGTTCGGCGACGAGTTCGTGGCGTTCGTCGACGCCGACGGCGTCGTGGTCGGCCGGGTACCGACCGCGGCTCCGGTCACACCGGTTGGGGGCTTGCGGGTGAGACATCGCTGCGTGCTGGTCGCCCCCGTGTCACGTGCGTCGAACACCCTGCTCGATGCCGAGACCGGCACCACCATCGTCTCGTTCGACAAGGGTGAGGCGATCGGCCAGCGTTCAAGGAGGTCGCGAGAGACGTCATCCGGCTGGTCGGGCCCGGCGTCGATCGCGATCTCGATGCACGCGTTCGGGGGCTGTCCGCCGATGCGACCGCAGCTTTGCGGATCGACACCGATGGGATAGCCGTGATCGTGCTCGACTCCGACGACGAGCTCGTGCTCACCGGGGGGCGTGGAACTGCGGTGTTCGCTGTTCGCTGACATCGGGCGCCGTCCGGGAAAATCGCAGGAACCGCCACCACCGGCCCGGTGATACTGGGGAGGTGCCGCAACGAACCACGTCACGGTGGCGCGCCCTGCTCGCCCTGCTCCGACCCGATGCAGCGCGCTGGGTCGGTCTCGGCGTGCTCATCGGCGTCAGTTCGGCGCTCGCGCTCGGCGGGCCGCTCGTCGTGCGGCGAATCGTCGACGAGGCGACGGCCGGATCGACGTCGGCAAGGCTCACCGGCCTAGCGCTGCTGTACCTGGCCATCGCCCTGCTCGCACAGTTGATCATCGTCGCCGCGGCGTGGTTCGCGACGCTCACCGCGTGGCGGACCACCAACGACATCCGGCTGCGGCTGGCGCGGCACGTTCTCGGGCTCGACCACGAGTTCCACCGTCAGCACACGCCGGGAGAGCTGATCCAACGGGTCGATGGCGACGTGACGAGCGTGTCGGAGTTCCTCGGCCGTGTGGTGCCCCGCGCGCTCGGTGCGGCGCTGATGGTGCTCGGCATGGTGATGGTGTTGGCGGTGGTGGATTGGCGACTGGCGCTCGGCACGATCGTCTACCTGCTGATCGCCATCGCGGTCGTCATTCGCGGACGCCATCGAGCGGTCGGTGAATCGTCCGACGAGATGGGCTCCTACGCCCGGCTGTACGGAGGCATCGAAGAACTGCTCACCGCAGCCGAAGACCTGCGCGCCAACGGAGCATCGACGCACGCGATGTTCCGGTTCGTCGAGGAGAGCTCCGCAGCGATGGCCAGCTCGGTACGCCGCGAGAGTGCCTTCTTGCGCATGTGGTGGGCGGTGCAGACATCGGTGGCGGCCGGTTCGGTGATCGCACTCGTGGTCGGCACGGCGCTCGTCGGACGCGGCACCATCACCGTCGGCACCGCGTTCTTGTTGTTCCAGTACGTGATGCTGCTGTCGCGGCCGCTCGAGGACGTGGTCGACCACCTCGAGACGGTGCAGAAGGCCAATGGTGCAATGGTCCGTGTGATCGATCTGCTGGCGGTGCCTCCGGCGATCCTCGATCGAGGTCAGGTGTCGCCGCCGCCCGGGCCACTGTCGGTTGAGTTCGACGGGGTGTCGTTCGGCTACTCCGACGCCGTCCCAGTGCTCACCGACGTCAACCTCCGATTCGGTGCGGGCCGCTCGATCGGCGTCGTCGGGCGCAGCGGCAGCGGTAAGACCACCCTGTCGCGGCTGGTGCTGCGCCTGCTCGAGGCCGGCACCGGAACCGTGCGGCTCGGTGGTGTTGCCATCGCCGACATCCCGCTGGGTGATCTACGGCGCCGGGTCGCGTTGATCCCGCAGGAGGTGGAGCTGTTCTCGGGCACGGTTCGAGACAACGTCACGATGTTCGATCCCACCCCGCGAGACGCCGATGTGGTCAGCGCCCTCCGCCGGGTGGGGCTCGATGCCGTCGCCGAGGCCGGCATCCATCGCCAGCTCGGCGCCGGTGGCACCGGACTGTCGGCGGG
>VFMC01000134.1:0-5876 GCA_006515795.1 Acidimicrobiaceae bacterium
GCGATCGTCGATGACGTCGCGGATGCTCTCCATGTTGCCGGCGTAGGTGAGCGCGTCGTAGACGGTCACCTCGTCGTCGGTGGTGGCCAGCACGTGGCGCACGTAGTTGGATCCGATGAACCCGGCGCCGCCGGTGACGAAGAGCTTCATGTGTTTCGTTCCTTGCAGGATCGGTGCGCCATCAGGTGCGCATCGGCCAATATGGTCGGCGTCCGCTCGGCAGGTCGGCCCGGCCCGGGTTGGCCTGGTCGCGTGCGGACAGGATCGGGTCTTCGACACACCAGTCGGCGAGGATCGCCGGGTCGTTCCACGCGATGCCCAGCTCGTCGGCAGGGTTGTAGTAACCGTCGACCAAGTAGGTGATGACCATGTCGGTGACCGCGGCAAAACCGTGGGCCACGCCGGGCGGGATGAACAGCCCGACGTGGTTGTCGCCGGTGAGATCGAGCGACAGAGTGGCCCCGTCGGTGGGACCACCCTCACGAAGGTCGTGCAGAACGACCCGGGCGTGCCCGAAGGGCACGTACCAGTAGTCGGCCTGATGAAGGTGGTAGTGGAGGCCGACCAGGGCACCTCGCTGGCGGTTGGCGCGATTGCCCTGCAGCATCTCGCGGCCGTTGGGGAACCACTCGCGTCGGTAGGTCTCGATGAACATGCCGCGTTGGTCGCCGTGGATCGCCGGTTCGACGATCCACGCCCCGGCGATCACGTCGCTCTCGTAGATGTGTGCCATTGGTATCGGCCTCTCCGTTTCCTGGCGCCTACTCGACGTCGATCTGGCAGTGATCGCCCACCATCAGGCGTAGCGCCCGCGGGCGAACCTGCGATCGCGACACGACCGCTTCCTTGCCGATGAGGCTGTCTTCGAGACGTTGGATGTCGATGATCCGGCTGCCGTCCATGATCACCGAGTGCTCCACCTCGCTGTTCCGGACCTCGCAGCCGTTGCCGATCGCGCTGAACGGGCCGATGAAGCTGTGCTCGATGACGGTCCCTGTGCCGATGACCAGGGGACCACGCAGTGTGGAGTGCTTGATCACGGCGCCGTCTTCGACCACGACCCGGCCGTCGATGATGGAGGCATCGTCGACTGATCCGTCGAGGCGGGTCTCGATCCGTTCGAGCAGCAACCGGTTCGCCTCGAGCAGTGGAGTGAGCTTGCCTGTGTCGATCCACCAGCCGGTGAGCTCTTCCTGGCGAACGCGGCGGCCCTGATCGACCAACCACTGGATGGCGTCGGTTATCTCCAACTCGCCGCGAGGGGACGGGGCGATCGCCCGTACTGCTTCGAGAATGGTGCTGTCGAAGAGGTAGACGCCGACGAGTGCCAGATCGCTCGGCGGGTCGGCCGGCTTCTCGACGAGGCGCACCACGTTGCCTGCAGTGTCGAGCTCGGCGATGCCGAATCTGTGCGGGTCGGGTACCCGCTTGAGCAGGATCTGCGCGGTGGGCGGTTCGTCGGTGGTGCGGGCTTGCTCGAAGGCGCGCACGAAGGCGCCGAGGTCTTGCTCGAGCAGGTTGTCGCCCAGGTACATCACGAAGTCGTCGTCGCCCAGGAAGTCGGCCGCGATCAGCACGCAGTGCGCCAGCCCGAGCGGGGCATCCTGGGCGATGAAGGTGAAGTCGGCCCCCCATTGCCTGCCGTCGCCGAGCGCTTCCATCACCTCGACGCGGGTGTCGCCGACGATCACGCCGATCTGGGTGATGCCCGCGGCGATCATCGCTTCGATGCCGTAGAACAGGATCGGCTTGTTGGCCACCGGCACCAGTTGCTTGGCACTGGTGTGCGTTATCGGCCGGAGCCGTGTGCCGGCGCCGCCGGCGAGGATGAGAGCCTTCATAGACGGGTCACAGTATGGCCGGTGCGGGTCAGACCGGCGGCGAAGGCGCATCGCCTTCGCCGCGGAAGTAGGCGAGGATCTCGTCGGCGCCTTCGGCGAGCACCAGCACAGCCTTGCCGTCGATGGCCTCGCCGAGGACGGGTAGCGACCAGGTCAACAGACCGTCGCCGACCGCCGACCGCATCGACGCTGCCGCGGCGAGCAGGTCGGTCTCGTCGTCGATCCGGATCGCCGCGGCGCCGCTGGCGAGGACGTCGCCGGCAGTGAACGGGTTGGCCTTCACCCGGGCCAGCGCTGTCTTCATCGCCTCGTTCACGAACTGTTGCTGCCGTTTCGTTCGGCCGAGGTCGGCGGTACCGTCCTCGTGCCATTCGGCGTCCTCGCGCAGCTCTTGGTAGTGACGGCTGCGTGCATAGGCCAGGGCTTGCACACCGTCCAGAACGGGGCACCCGGGCTCGACGATGTTCAAACCGGTGTTGAGGTCGCGCGTCGGGTACCAGAAGCAGATCTGAACGCCACCGACGGCGTCGACCAACGACTTGAAGCCGTTGAAGTCGACCTCGACGTAGTGGTGCACGGGGATGTCGAGTGCGCCCTGGACGGTCTGCACCAGCACCGCGGGGCCATCGTTGTAGGCCGAGTTGATCCTGCTCCGGCCCCGGCCGGGGACTTCGACCCACAGATCGCGGGGGATCGACAGGAGCGACGCCGAGCCGGTCTGGCGATCGCGCCGGAGCACCATGATCGTGTCGCTCCTGGTGCCCTGGACGTCGGCTTCGCTACCGATGCCCCCGAAGTCGGGAGAGTTCGGATCGCTGTTGGCCCGGCTGTCGGATCCGACGAGCAGGAAGTTCTCGACTGTCGCGCTCGGCGGGCTCAACACGGCCGACACGTCGGGCACCCTTTGGACCGCCGAGATCACGCCTGTCGCGGCGATCAGCGTGCCGGCAACGCCGGCGAGCGCGACGGAACCGGTGAGGACGACCGTGGAGAGGAAGTGCCCGCCTCGACGTGTCGATGCGCGGGGCCCTGGCATCGATTCACTGGGGATCACGGAGCGCCAGGCTACCGAGGGATCAGGCGCTGATCAGGTCACTCGGCGGGTCGGGCGCGCAGGTGAACGACGTCGCCGGTGTCGATGTGGTGGGTGACCTCCTGGTCGTCGACCACCGTGAGCCGACCGTCGGGCTCCACATCCACGGCGCGACCATCGATGCTGTCGTCGTGCAGGTGCACCCGTACGGCTTGGCCGAGGGTGGCCAGCTGGGCGCGGTACAGCGGGAAGACATCGTCGGGCAACGCGTCGAACTCGTGGAGGATCCCCGCCAGCAGGTCCAACGGATGCACACCGTTGCCGAGACGCGCCGCGCCCTCGGGTGCCCACCCGACGTTCAACCCGATGCCGACCACGAGGTGGTCGACCCGGCCGTTGGAGGCGCCCGACTGGGCGAGCACCCCGGCCAGCTTGCGACCGTCGAGCAGGAGGTCGGCCGGCAAGTCGCGGAACAGCATCGAGACGAGCAGGTTCGCCCCTGGAGGGGCTTCCCAGATGCGGTCGAGCCGGCCGCGGCCCGAGGTCTGATGGGCGGCCACCAGCACGCTTCGATCGGCGGCTCCCTGCGATGCTCTGCCGAGCAGGTCCGCGTTCGTGCTGCCGGTTACGTCCACCACCTGCACGCCCCATCCTGCGGGCCAGATCGGCATGCCGGCGGGGGGCATGCCTGATGGCCAGCTGGCACCAACGGTGTTCATTCCGCAAGTATTGCCACTCGTGCTCCAGAAGATCCTGATCGCCAACCGAGGCGAGATCGCCGTCCGGGTCATTCGCGCCGCCCGCGAGCTCGGAATCAAGACCGTCGCGGTCTACAGCGAGCTCGATCGCGAGGCGCTTCACGTGCGCCTGGCCGACGAGGCCTACGCCCTCGGCGGGCAGACTGCGGCGGAGAGCTACCTGAACACCGAGGCGATCCTCGATGCCATCGAGCGCAGCGGCGCCGATGCCGTGCACCCTGGTTACGGGTTCTTCAGCGAGAACGCCGACTTCGCCCGGGCGATCATCGCCAAGGGCGTCGTCTTCATCGGGCCACCCCCGGAAGCCATCGACGAGATGGGCGACAAGGTGAGCTCGCGCAAGGCCGCGCTGAGGGGTGGCGCACCGATCGTGCCGGGCACCACCGAGTTCATCACCAGTGCCGATGAGATCCTGACCTTCGGGAAGGAACACGGGTGGCCCCTCGTGATCAAGGCGGCGTACGGCGGCGGCGGCCGCGGCATGAAGGTGATCCGGTCGGCAGCCGAGGTGCAGGAGGCCATCGAGAGCTCGCGACGCGAGGCTCTGGCCTTCTTCGGGCGCGACGAGATCTACATCGAGCGCTACCTCACCTGGCCTCGCCACGTCGAGGTGCAGATCGTCGGCGACCACCACGGCGACGTCGTGTGGGTGAGCACCCGCGACTGCTCGGCTCAACGACGTCACCAGAAGCTGATCGAGGAGGCGCCCGCGTACGGACTCGCTCCCGGCATCGAAGAAGCGATGGGCGAGGCTGCGATCAAGGCCGCCAAGGCGGTCGGTTATCACAACGCCGGCACCGTGGAGTTCATCTACCAGGACGAAGAGTTCTTCTTCCTCGAGATGAACACCCGGTTGCAGGTGGAGCACCCGGTCAGCGAGGTCATCACCGGCATCGACCTGGTCGAGTGGCAGATCCGCGTGGCCGGCGGCGAGCCGCTCCCGATGACGCAAGCCGAGGTGAGCGCGCAGCGTCGCGGTCATGGCATCGAGGTGCGGATCAACGCCGAGAACCCGGCGGGCGGAAAGTTCCTTCCCTCGCCGGGCCTCATCACCAAGCTCGTCGCACCGGACGGCTTCGGAGTTCGCTTCGACGCCGGCTACGAGACCGGCGACGTGGTGAGCCAGTACTACGACAACCTCGTCGGCAAGGTGATCGTCTGGGCGAAGGATCGGCCGACGGCGATCGCCCGCACGATCCGCGCCCTGGAAGAGATGGTGGTCGAAGGCGTGGCCACCACGATCCCTGCCGACATCGCCATCCTCTCCCACCCCGACTTCCACGCGATGCAGCACTCGACCAAGTGGGTGGAGGAGCGGCTCGACCTGAGCACGCTCGAAACTCCGAAGCCACCGTTGCCCGCCGACGGCGACGCGCCACTGGTTCAGCGCAGCACGACCGTGGAGGTGAACGGCAAGCGCTTCGCGGTGAAGATGTGGGTGCCCGACGTGCCGGTCGCCGCGACCGGCGCCGCCAGGGCCACCAAGAAGCCTGCCCGTAGCTCGGGCGGCGGCGGGGGCGCGGCGGGCGCCTCGTCGGGCAACGTGGAGGTGCCGATGCAGGGCACGATCGTGAAGATCCTCGTGGTGGTCGGCCAGACCGTAGAGGTAGGTCAGGCGGTGGTCGTGCTCGAGGCGATGAAGATGGAGAACCAGATCGCCGCCGACAAGGTGGGCACGGTGAAGGAGATCAAGGTTTCCGCCGGCGACACCGTCGGCGCCGGCGACGTGGTGGTCGTCATCACCTGACGGCGACGAGGTGGTCGTCATCGCCTGAAGTCATCGCCTCACGACCAGCGTGCCGGCGGCCCTGTCGTGGATGCCCTGGCGCAGCGGCCCGAGGAAGGCGACGCCGTAGACGACCGCAGCGAGCACGATGCCCGCCTTCGGCACCGCACCGGCGGCAACGGGGACCAGTGCGCGTTGGGCCGCAGCGAACCAACCGACGCCTCCGCCGTCGTCGCGGCGCACCACCCTGGTGCCGGTGACGAGCTTGCCGATCGTGCGACCGAACAGGCCGATCAGCAAGGTCTCGTAGACCAGGGCGACGCCGGCGGAGCTGATGTTGATCACGAACAGAGTGGAGTCGGTGACGATGTCGCCAGGGCGAAAGCCCCACGCCACCGCGCCGATGGCGACGGGGAGCAGGACGATGAACTGATCGATGATCGCCCCCACCGCCCTCCGGCCGATCGTGGCCAGGGTGAGGCCTCCTGGCACCACATCTGCCTCGCGCTGGTCGACGG
>VFMC01000134.1:5905-14482 GCA_006515795.1 Acidimicrobiaceae bacterium
TTACTCGGCCGCTTCGGCCAGGGCCTCGCTCAGCGCAGGGTGCACGAGCAGGCTCTCGACGATGTCGGTGACCTTGAGGTTCGCCGTGACGGCAAGTGCGATCACGCTGATCAGCTCGGCGGCGTGGCGGCCGACGATCGACCCACCCAGCACGACGCCGGTGGCCGGATCGGAGATGATCTTCACGAAGCCTCGCCAATCGTTGTTGATCAGCGCCTTGGGGGTGGAGCTGAACGGCACCTTGGTGACCCGGATCTTGCGGCCGACGGCGAACGCATCGGCCTCGGCGAGGCCGACATCGGCGATCTCGGGCTCGGTGAAGATGGCGCTCGCGGCCTTGTCGTAGTCGAGGTGGCGATGGGCCACCTTGTGCAACCCCATGACGTGTTCGGCCACCTTGCGACCCTGCATGCTGGCGACGCTCGACAGAGGGAGCTTGCCGCTCATGTCGCCGGCCGCGTAGATGTGCACGACGTTGCTCTGACAGTGACGGTTGATGGTGACGTAGCCGCGATCGGTCTCGACGCCGGCCAACTCGAGGCCGAGGCCATCGGTGTTCGGCACCGAGCCGATGGCCAGCACCGCATGCGAACTGCGCACCACCCGACCGTCGTCGCAGCGCACGACGACCTCGTCGACGCCGGATTCGGCACCTTCCTCGCTGGTGACTCGCTCGATGGCAGTGGCCCGTGCGCCTTTCAACAGCCTGACCCCGCGCCGCAAGAAGTCGTCCTCGAGCACGGCCGCGACCTCGGGATCCTTGCCGGGCAGCACCTGCTGACGGCTGACCACCAGGGTGACCTTGGCCCCGAACGAGCTGAACATGTGCACGAACTCGACACCGGTGACGCCCGAGCCGACGACGGTGATGCTCTCGGGGAACACCTTCGGTGGGTAGCAGTCGCGGGTGATGAGGATGCGGTCGCCGTCGGGGCGGCACCATTCGGGGATCCGCGGCCGCGAACCGGTGGCGATCAGCACCGCATCGGCGTGGAGGATGCGTACTCCGTCGGGGGACGTGACTTCGACCTCGTTCGGTCCGAGGAACCGTGCCGAACCGTGCACCATCTCGACACCCTGGCTGCTGAGGAGCCGGGTCGTGCCGTGCTGGAGGCGGGTCTTGATGCTCTCGATGCGCTCGGTGAGCGCGTCGACGTCGACCTCGGGTTGCTGCTGTTCGAGCCCCATGCCTTCGAGCCGTCGCGTGAACGCGATCGCTCCGCCTGTGGCGATCATCGTCTTCGACGGGATGCAGTCCCAGAGGTGTGCTGCACCACCGATCACGTCACGCTCGACGAGCGTGACCTGCGCGCCGAGCCGGGCCGCGTACGTTGCCGCCGTGTTACCGGCCGGACCGCCACCGATGATCACGAATCGAGTCGCCACGGGGGCCGAGGCTACCGGTCACGCACCGGCGTGGGTGTCGTCCTCCAGCGCCCATCCGTCGGCTGCGAACATCACGTCCCCTTCGGTCTGGGCGATCACCGGTGCTGCGCCAACCGAGCCACCCGACCCCGGCCCGATCTCGATCCCGCCGCCGGGAACGTTCGGGCAGTACTTCGACGGGTAGCTGATGGTGTTGCGCGGCTCGCCCACCCATTCGAAGTGCATGCCGTCGGGCACCAGGAAGTTGCCGCCCCACGCGAAGTTGTGCTTGCGGAAGATGCGCACGACCCGGCAGTCCATCTGCGGTGTGCGCCCCTGGGCGTTGGTGACCGTGTTCATGTCGAGCGCCATGCCCCACGCGTGCCGGCTCACCGAACCGATCGAGCCCGAGATCCGCGCGTAACGGGGGTTCCAGCAGCCGCCGTAGGTGTTGGTGTTGCCGAGGTCGATGGCGAACGAGAGGCCGGCGGCGGCAACCTCGGTGAGTGCAGCCTGGATGTCGTCGATCACGGCCAGATGGCAGCTCGCCCGAACACCGATCGACAGGTAGTTCACGTGGAAGATGCTGGCGGCCACCCAATCGGCATCGAGCGACAGCGACCCGTTCGAGTTCACCCTGTAGTCGAACTCACCGAGCAGCTGCTTCATCCGCGCGCCACCGAGCAGCCCGTCGGGGTTGCGCGGCGACCACGACCGCGAGATGCGCACCCGGTCGCCGTCGACCAGACCGCGAGCCGCGATCTCGGCATCGAGCTGCTCGCGGGAGAACTGCCCGTAGATCAGCACCCGCGTCACGATCGTGGCGCCGAGGACGTCGGCCTGCTCGAGCGACATCACCAGCTCGGCGCCGCCGACGAGATCGTCGGGGGCGACGTAGCCGAGGACGAACGAGCGGATGCCGCCATCGACCGCGACGAGGTCGACGACGTCGCCTGCCTGCGCCCCGCGCAGCGAGGCGGTGGTGGAACCCATCACGATCTGACCGGAAGCGACGACGGAGGAGACCGACTGCGACATCGCCCTCCCGAGCGCGTCGACCGGTAGCGCGGTGACGCTCATGGGGAACTGCCACTGCCCGCTCGGCCCGGTGGCCTGCTGCACCACGGAGTCGCCGCGTCGAACGGCGGCCAGCCCGATGTTGAACGAACGGCCGCGGGCACTCGGCACGTTCAATGCCAACGCGGTCTGCTCGGCGGTGTCGATCAGCGTGGCAGCCATCGGCCCCGACTGCGAGATCGACACGCTGTCGGAGGAGGTCGCGATCCGCGCTGCGGGGCGCGTCGGCGACGCCGATTGGTCGACGAACTCGATCGGCGCCGACGGCCTCGGCGCAGCACCCACGCCATCCACGACGGGAACGACCGACGCCGCGACTACAGCGGCGCACAGGGCTGCGATGGTGGCTCGACGCCGGTGGGACACGATGGGGAGCTTCCTCTCACCGGACGGGCCACGGCTGGCTCGGTCCGTAATTCGCCCGCAGAGTGACCCTACCACCACAGAATTCTCCTCCGGCGGCAGTCAGAGTCGAACCCGTGTCCGACCCCGACGGCAGCAAGAACCCTCACGCGGTCGCTGTGGGGCGTGCGGGAGGCTTGAGGGCGGCAAAGCGCGGGCGGCGGCCCTGACACAGGAACGACGGAGCGAAATCGCTCGGGCTGCCGCACAACACCGGTGGCTCATCCAGCAGGCATCAAGGTGAGTTGCTCGGGCGGCTGTACGAACAAGTCGAGCTGTTCCGGCTTTGGTCGGGTTCGGCGTACGTTCGCCCACAGCTGATTCAGGATTGGTGTCGGAACGTAGATGCGCCCACGCGTTTGGCCTACCGGAGCCAGCAGCTTGGCCTCGACCAGCCGCCGGAGATCGCCGCTGGCGGTCTGTTCGCTGATCTCCTCACCTTCGGTGTCCTTGACGGCGCTCCGGTAGCTTGAGTTTCTGAGACGGTGGCCCTGTGCCGCCATCGCGATGGGACCGACGGTGCGCCATGGCAGGCTCCGATCGATGACGACCTGCTCGCACAACCCCCAAATCGCTTCCGTAGCGTGGATGCGCCACTGGAGGGTGCGAGCCTGCTGGTAGTGGGCGTTGAGGCAGAATCGCACCCATGGGCGAGCGTCGTTCGTTGGATGCCACGATCCTTGACCGACCCGACCGAGCACCTCGTAGTAGGCAGGAGTGTTGCGTCCAAGGTTCTCCTCAATCGAGCAGAACACTGGGTCGAGAATGCGATCGTGAGTAAGGACCAAGGTCTGAAGACACCTTCCCATCCGTCCATTTCCGTCGGCGAATGGATGGATCATCACCAGGTTGAGATGCGCCATAGCGGCTCGGATGAGCACGGGCCCGTCCTCCACCGCCAGGGCGCTCGTCAGCTCTGACATGAGTGGCTCGACCGTTTCCACGTCCGGGCCTTCGTAGACGGTCTCACGGTCAGGCTCGCGCTGAACGTAGATGAAGCCGGCTCTCCACCGACCTGGCCGCTTGCTGAGATCGTACTTCAGCATCATGAAATGCAGGGCCTTGATGAGTGACGTATCAACCCGCACGTCCTCCGTCGCAAGATTGAGCACATAGGTCATCGCGTCGCGGTATCCCTGGAGAGCCATCGCCGTTTCTGTGGCTGCGTCGATCGGCTGCTCGTCACCGACAACTTCCAGCACGTCGTCAATGTTTGCGTCGTAGCCCTCGATCGAGTTCGAACCCTGAACCGCCTTCGCGAATGTCAGGCGCCGCAGGCCGCCTAGCCATCGCCGAGGTGACGCGGTGTACATGCGTAGGCTCGTGCGCAACTCGTCCAGGGCCCGGACGGCGTCCTCCTCCTGCGCCGTGAGTTTTGGAGCCTTGTAGATCATGTATGGGATTATAGAATGATTCTGTTCCAACAGGCAATCATTCGTCAATCCTCTTGACACTTCTGCCGCCCGCACGCGACGCTGACCAAGACGTTCTGCAGGCCCACCACGCCAGCGATGGCCGCCAGGCGTAGCGAAGAACCGGTACCGTCTTGTCACTGTGACCGAGCCCGTACCTGCGTCGACGAGCGATTCCCCCGCGGAATCGACCGCGGCCGATGTCGAGCAGGCCGATGTCGAGCAGGCCGGCAGTGGGCTCGTCGCCGAGAAGGCCAAGCGGCTCGCCAAGCTCGACGAGATGCGCAGGGCCGGCACCGATCCGTATCCGTACCGGTTCGACCGCAGCCACACCCTCGACGAGGTCCGCGAGGCCCACGGCGCACTCGAGCCAGGCACCGAGACCGAGCATCGGGTGTCGCTCGCCGGGCGGGTGATGCTGATCCGCGATTCGGGCAAGCTCGTGTTCGCCACTATGCGCGACCGGGCCGGCGAGATCCAGCTGTTCGTCTCCAGGGCGGTCGTCGGCGACGTCGCCTTCGTCACCTTCACCGAGCTCGATCTCGGCGACTGGGTGGGTGTGCACGGCACGGTCATGACCACCCGCAAGGGCGAGCTCAGCGTGAAGGTCGATGGCTTCGAGCTGCTGTCGAAGGCTGTGCGGCCCTTGCCCGACAAGTGGCACGGTCTCACCGACATCGACACGCGCTTCCGTCAGCGCTACGCCGACCTGATCGTGAACGACGAGGCCCGCCGCGCCTTCCAGGTACGGCACGCGGTCATCTCCAGCTTTCGCAACACCCTCGACGGTCGCGGCTTCATCGAGGTGGAAACGCCGGTGCTGCACGTGGAGGCCGGTGGGGCCCACGCGCGCCCGTTCATCACCCATCACAACGCCCTCGACATGCAGCTCTACCTCCGCATCGCGCTCGAGTTGCACCTCAAGCGGCTCATCGTCGGTGGGATGGAGCGGGTTTTCGAGATCGGCCGGATCTTCCGCAACGAGGGCATCAGCACCCGCCACAACCCCGAGTTCACGATGATGGAGCTCTACCAGGCGTTCGGCGACTACACCGAGATGATCGAGATCACCGAGGCGCTCATCACCACAGCCGACGCCACCGGAACATCGATGGTCACGATCCATGGCGGCACGGCGGCAAACCCGGTATCCGCCACGGTCGACCTCGCCCAACCGTGGCGCAGGGCGCGGATGATCGATCTCGTGCACGAGGCGATCGGGGTCGAGGTCCATCCGTCGCAGCCGGTCGACCAGCTCCGCGAGCTCGCCGCCGCGCACGGCGTGTCGTGCGCGCCACGGTGGGGCCAGGGCAAGATCATCGAGGAGCTGTTCGAGGCCACGGCCGAGCACGCGCTCGTCCGGCCCACGTTCGTCACCGGTCATCCGGTCGAGATCTCGCCGCTCGCCAGGGCGGATCGCCATGATCCGTTCCTCACCGAGCGCTTCGAGCTGTTCATCGGCAGTCGCGAGATCGCCAACGGGTACAGCGAGCTGAACGACCCGGTCGAACAGAGGGTGCGCTTCGAGGCCGAGCAGATCGCGAAGGAGCTCGGCGACGACGAGGCCGCGACCGCGATCGACCACGACTACCTCCGGGCGCTCGAGTACTCGATCAAGGAAGTGATCCTGTTCCCCACGCTGCGACCCGAAGTCCTCGGTTGAACGTGTCGCGGCGACAGGACGTCCGGCGATGACGCCGGCGTGGGGCCTCGGTCTAGCCACGGTCTCCGCCCACGGGGTCGTGCTCGACACGTGGTTCCGCGAGCTCGGGCTCGGTGAAGCGCTCTACCCCGGGGTCACCGACCAGTACCTCCACGCCGAGCGTCACGACGAGGTGCGCAACGTCCACATCCGGGCCGCGGCGATCGTGATCGACGTCGACGCAGCGCCCGCGTCGGCGAGCGATGCGTACCTGCGCCTGCATCTGCTGTCGCACCGACTGGTGCAACCGCGCCGGATCAACCTCGAAGGTCGCCAACGTGGCCTGGACGAGCCTCGGGCCGGCGCCCGTCGATGACGTCGACGAGCTGCTCTGGCGGGTGCGTCGCGGCGGTGGCACGCTTACCGTGCACGGCGTCGACAAGTTCCCGCGGATGACCGACTACGTGGTTCCATCGGGTGTGCGCATCGCCGATGCCAGCCGCGTGCGGCTCGGCGCCCACCTCGCGCCAGGCACCACCGTGATGCACGAAGGCTTCGTCAACTTCAACGCCGGCACGCTCGGCACCTCGATGGTGGAGGGACGCATCTCCCAAGGCGTCATCGTGGGCGACGGCAGCGACATCGGCGGCGGCGCTTCGATCATCGGCACGCTCTCCGGTGGCGGCACCGAACAGATCACCATCGGCGAGCGATGCCTGCTCGGCGCCGAGGCGGGCATCGGCATCAGCCTCGGTGACGAATGCGTGGTCGAGGCCGGCCTCTACGTCACCGCCGGAACCCTGGTGGCGCTGCACGTTCCCGGCGGGGTCGAGGTGGTGAAGGCCCGCCAGCTCAACGGCGCCGCCGGGCTCCTGTATCGCCGCAACAGCCAGACCGGAGCAGTTGAAGCACTGCCACGCTCGGCCAAGTGGGACGGCCTGAACGCCCATCTGCACGCCAACGACTGACCGCCGACGCTCACGCGGACCCGACTTGAGACACTCGAGCGAGTTCGACACCTCCGGCGGCCGCTGAGTAGCTTCGACGCCCATGACGGATCTCGGTTTCGACGGCAAGGTAGCGATCATCACGGGCGCGGGAGGCGGCCTCGGGCGTCAGCATGCGCTGCTGTTGGCTTCTCGGGGTGCGCTGGTTGTGGTCAACGATCTCGGTGGAGCGGTTGACGGCACCGGCAGCGACAAGGGAGCGGCCGAGCACGTGGTCGATGAGATCAAGGCGGCCGGCGGCGAAGCCGTCGCCAACACGAGCAGCGTCTCCACGCCAGACGGCGGCGCCGAGATCGTGCAGACCGCGATCGACTCTTACGGCCGCGTCGACATCGTCATCAACAACGCCGGCATCTTGCGCGACAAGTCGTTCCACAACATGGAGCCGGCGCTGATGAACCCCGTCTTCGACGTGCACCTCAAGGGGGCGTTCCACGTCACTCAACCGGCGTGGGTGCGGATGCGCGAGCAGGGCTACGGCCGGATCATCTCGACGTCGTCGGCTGCGGGCATCTTCGGCAACTTCGGCCAGACCAACTACGGCGCGGCGAAGATGGGCCTCGTCGGCTTCACCCGCGTGCTCGCCGTGGAGGGAGCCAAGTACAACATCAAGGCCAACGCCATCGCTCCGCTCGCCCTCACGCGCATGACCGAGGACATCATGGGTGGCGTCGGCGACAAGCTCGACCCGGCGCTCATCTCGCCGCTCGTCACCTACCTCGCCCACGAAGACTGCCCGGTGAGCGGCCAGACCTTCTCGGTTGGTGGCGGTCGGGTGGCCCACGTGTTCATCGGCGAGACGCAGGGCTACTTCAACGCCGCCTTGAACCCGGAGGCGGTGCGCGACAACTGGTCGACGATCACCGATCGGAACGAATACGCCACCCCGAACAACCTTGCCGAGGAGACCGCGCTCTTCCTCCCGTTCCTCGCCTGATCGGTTAGATTCGCGGCGATGGCAAAAGACAGCCCTGACACGCGAAACAACGAAACCATCGCCGCGAGCGGCAGGAGCGGTCCGAGCCCGGCGCTGATCGTGCTCGGCGCCGTCGGTGCGTTGGCCGTGATCTTCTTCCTGCAGAACGGCGAGAGCACCACGGTCGACTTCTTGTTCTTCGAGGAGCGCACCACGATCCGTTGGTCGATCCTGATGGCCTTCGTCCTCGGCGTCGTGATCGACCGCCTGTTCTCCATCTGGTGGCGACGCCGCGGCAAGCGCAAGGACGAATGACGCGCTGAGCACCCACCGCCGGCCGGGGTCGTTTCGTCGCCACTTCAGCCGCCTTGCCAGGATGGCCACATGACTGGCGGGATCCGACGGGTTCGATCGAGTGATGGTGTAGCCGTCGCACTGCACGATCTCGGAGGTCACGGTCCGACGCTGCTGATCAGTCACGCCACGGGCTTCCACGCTCACTGCTACTTGCCCGTTGCCCACGAGCTCGACCACCACTTCCACACGTTCGGTCTCGACTACCGCGGCCACGGCGACACGGCGGCAGGAGCCGTCGCTCCTGGCGTCGACTGGGAACGCTTCGGAGACGATGCCGAGGCGGTGGCCACAGCGCTGGCGGCCGCTGACGGAGCCGCGCTCATCGGATTCGGTCACTCGATGGGTGGCGCAGCCCTGCTGATGGCAGCGCACCGAGATGCAAGCCTGTTCCGAGGTCTG
>VFMC01000135.1 GCA_006515795.1 Acidimicrobiaceae bacterium
TCGCGCCCGCAGCACCGCTTCGTCGACGATCGTGTGTGGCGTGAACGACGCCATCGGGGCGGCCACGTAAGCGTCGATGCGCAGGTCGTCGGATGCGGCGAGCACCACGAGTCCCGATGGCACGGCGTGCATCGGGATGCGGGTGCCGGTCCAGTCGCGGACCTGCAACTCGGAGTCGGGGTTCACCTGATCGATGTACAGCATCTCTGCGCCATCGGCCACCGACAGGCCGGTCGCCTCGCCGGTGAGCCGGGCCAGCTCGATCAGCTGCGGGCGGGCCGCGGCGATCAACGATCGGCCCGGTTGCGTGGCGGCCGCGATCTCGAGCATCCCGGCGCCGATCCGGTAACTGCCGCCGGCCTCGAGCTGCTCGACCACGCCGAGCTCCTCCAGGGTCGAAAGCAGCCGCGACACGGTGCTCTTGGGCAGCTCGACACGGTCGGCCAGCTCGGTCACGCCTGCTGCACCCGACGCGAGGGCGCGCAGCACTGCGAAGGCACGCTCGATCGACTGCACCGTCGACATCAGCGGCTCGCCTCGTGCGGCATCGGGAACGCGCCGAGCATCCGCGCCGCGTCGAGGGTGTTCTCGAGCAGGCAGGCGATGGTCATCGGTCCGGTACCGCCGGGCATCGGCGTGATCGCCCCGGCGATCGCCTGCACCGCATCGAAGTCGACGTCGCCGACGATGCCTGCCTCCGTGCGCGAGACACCCACGTCGAGCACGGCCGCACCCGGCTTCACGTGCGCGGCGGTGACCATCCGTGCGGCGCCGGCAGCGGCAACGATGATGTCGGCCTCGCGGCACACCTCCACCATGTCGACGGTGCGTGAGTGGGCGAGGGTGACGGTGGCATCGATGCCCTTGCGGCCGAGCAGCAGCACCTGCGGCAGGCCGACCAGCGTGGAGCGGCCGATCACGACGGCGCGCCTGCCGGAGGTGGCCACGCCGTAGCGCTCCAGGAGCCGCATCACACCGAGCGGCGTGCAACCGACGTGGCCCGGCAGACCGCGCACAAGACGGCCCATCGAACGTTCGGTCAGCCCGTCGACGTCCTTCTCGAAGGGGATCAGCGCCAGCACCGGTTCGGGGTCGAGGCCGGCCGGGAGGGGCAGTTGACACAGGATGCCGTGCACCGCGGGATCGACCGCCAACGCCGCGACCGCGTCCTCCACCTGGGCCTGCGACGCATCGCCGGGGAGGCCGACGTGGCGCGAAGTCATGCCGGCTTCGGCCGCCTTGCGCTGCTTGCTGGCAACGTAGAGCTGGCTGGGCCGGTCGTCGCCGACGAGCACGGTGGCCAGGCACACCGTCGCGGGTGTGCGGTCGACCGCTTCGGTCACGACAGACCGACGATCTCGCCGTCGTCGTCGAAGTCGATGATGGAGGCTGCGGGTGCGGAACCGAGGCCGGGCATGGTGGTCATGTCACCACAGATCGGGTACACGAATCCAGCGCCGACGCTCGCTCGGGCTTCGCGCACGTTCAGGGTGTGCCCGGTGGGTGCGCCTTTCAGCGTCGAGTCGCCGGAGATCGACAGGTGGGTCTTGGCGATGCACACCGGGAGGTTCCCGAACCCGTTGCGCTCGTAGCGGGCGAGTTGGGTGTTGGCCGCGGGGGAGTAGGTGACGTTGGCGGCCCCATAGATCTTCGTGGCGACCGCTTCGATCTTCTCCTTCAACGTCGCGGTGGCCTCGTAGCAGTACTTGAACGTGCTCGGCTCGGCGCAGGCCTCGACGACGGCGTGGGCCAGGTCGATCGCACCCTTCCCCCCATCGGAGAAGTGCGTGCACACGGCCACGCGGGCGCCCACCGACTCGGCGATCTCGCGGATCGCCTGGTGCTCGGAGGCGAAATCGTCGGGGAACGCGTTGATCGCGACCACGGGGGAGACGCCGTGCACCTTCACGTTCTCGATCTGCTTGATCAGGTTGGCGGCGCCGGCGCGAACGTCGTCGGGGTTCTCGGCGAGCAGCTCGGCCGGCAGCGGCTTGCCGGCCACGATCTTGAACTTGCCGCTGTGCGCCTTGAGGGCGCGCACCGTGGCGACCAGCACGGCCGCATCCGGCACCATGCCCGAGGCTCGGCACTTGATGTTGAAGAACCGCTCGGCACCCATGTCGGCGCCGAATCCGGCCTCGGTGAGGAGGTAGTCACCGGCGCGGATGCCGATGAGGTCGCCGACGATCGACGAGTTGCCATGGGCGATGTTGCCGAACGGTCCCGCATGCACGATCACCGGCGTGTGCTCGATTGTTTGCAGCAGGTTCGGTTTGATCGCCTCGCGCATGATCACCGCCATCGACCCGGCGCCCTTCAGCTGCTCGGCGGTCACCGGCTCGCCGGCTTTGTTGTAGCCCACGACGATCCGCCCGAGGCGGGCACGCATGTCGGCGACGGAGGTCGAGAGCGCCAGGATCGCCATCACCTCGGACGCCGCGGTGATGTCGAAGCCGGTCTGGCGGGTGACTCCATCGGCCTTGCCGCCGAGCCCGACGATGATGTTGCGCAGGGCACGGTCGTTCACGTCGAGGACGCGCCGCCAGGTGATGTTGTGGATGTCGAGATCGAGCTCGTTGCCCTGGTGCAGGTGGTTGTCGACCATCGCCGAGAGCAGGTTGTGGGCCGCCGTAACCGCGTGGAAGTCGCCGGTGAGGTGGAGGTTGAGCAGCTCCATCGGGATGACCTGGCTGTACCCACCTCCTGCCGCGCCGCCTTTGATGCCGAAGGTGGGGCCCATCGACGGCTGCCGGAGGCTGATCACGGCTTTGCGCCCGATGTGGCTCATCGCCTGCCCCAGGCCGACGGTGGTGGTGGTCTTGCCCTCGCCCAGAGGTGTCGGGGTGATCGCCGTGACCACGACGTACTTCGCCTTCGGGCGGTCGGCCAGCTCGTCGATCGCTTCCAGCCTGATCTTGGCGAGATCGTCGCCGTGCTGTTCGAGCAGGTGCGGCCCGATGCCCATCTGGGCGGCGATCTCGGTGAGTGGTGCGAGCGTGCTGGCGCGGGCGATCTGGAGATCTGATGGGAAGGACAAGGTGACCCCCTATGAGTCGGTCGGTGGATCGGGAACCACGACATCCAAACCCGCGATGCGGAACGTGATCACCATACGGAACAAACCCTACAGGTTGTGGCTACAGGGTGTGGCACAGCCGCAGTGCGTCGTAGACGGCGGCGTGGATGTTCCTGCCGGCGACCGCGTCACCGATGCGGAACAGCTGGAACCCGCCGCCGGTGACCGGCTGCGGGCGACCGGCGATCAGCGCCGCGTGATCGACCTCGCCGCCGTTGAGCGACATTGGCACCAGTGCGCGGTACAGGTCGTCGTTGGCGCCGACACCTCGATCGACCACCACCGCGTCCACCACCCGCCGGGTTCGGTGCGCGCTGTGATCGCTCCCCAACTCGACCTCGAGCCGGCCCTCGCTGCGGCGGACGGCACGAACCCGCTGGTTCAGGGTTACCCGGGTGTCGGTCTCGTTGAACGCTCGCGCGTACGGCACGAGGTTCAGCCCGCCGACGTCGATGCCGAGGGCGCGCTCGGGCGTGACGATCTCGAGCCGGGCCCCCGACCGGGCGATCAGCTCGCCGGCGCCGAGTGCGTTCCGTCGTCGTCGAACAACAGCACCTCGCCGGTGGGCTTCACGTCACCGCCGATCACGTCCCACGACGAGACCACCAGATCGTGGCCGACCTCAAGGTCGGCGCCTAGCGGAAGACCACCGGTGGCGACGATCACGACATCGGGCCCGAGAGCGATGACGGTGGCGGGTTCGGCGCATTCGTCGAGGCGCACCTCGACGCCGAGCCGGAGCAGTTCGGCGTCACGCCATTCGACGATGCCAAGCAGATCCTTGCGCCGCGGGTTGCGGGCCGCCAGCCGGATCTGGCCACCGGTCCACGGCATCGCCTCGACCACGACCACGTCGTGGCCACGCTCGCCACTCACCCGCGCCGCCTCGAGCCCGGCTGGACCGGCCCCGATGACCACGACTCGCCGGCGGACCGGTGCTCGGTCGATCTCGTGGGGCATCGTGAGCTCGCGGCCGGTGGCGGCGTTGTGGATGCACAGTGCCTCGCCCGCCTGATAGATGCGATCGAGGCAGTAGGTGGCGCCAACGCACGGACGGATGGTGTGCTCGACGCCGAGGCGGATCTTGCGCACCAGGTTCGGTTCCGCCATGTGCGCCCGCGTCATGCCGATCATGTCGACCTTGCCCTCGCGGATCGCGTGGCGGGCCGTGGCCACGTCATCGATCTTGGCGGCGTGGAACACCGCCAGGCCGCGACCGGTGTGCTCCAGCTCCGCACGGACCATCCCGGCGAAGTCGAGATGCGGGGCCGACGCCATGCCCTGGATCGGGATCACCTCGCTGAGCGCGGCGTCGTTCACGATGTTGCCGCGGATCACGTTCACGAAGTCGATCAGGTCTTCGCCGGAGATGTGGCGCAGGATCGCCAGCCCCATCGGGGCGTCGATTCCGTCGGCGCGGCGCTCGTCGACCGCCATCCGCACACCGACGATGAAGTCGGGGCCGACTCGCTCTCGGACGGCCCGTAGCACGCGCATCGGGAACCGCAGCCGGTTGTCGAACGACCCGCCGATGGTTCGTGGCTGGCGACCAGAACTGGTCGAACAGGTGGCCGTAGGCCTCGATCTCCACTCCGTCCATGCCACTGGCCTGCATCCGCTCGGCGGCGTCGGCGAAGTGGCCGACGATTCGGTCGATGTCCCAGATCTCGGCAGTCTTCGGGTGGGCGCGATGCGCCGGTTCGCGCAGCGCCGACGGGGCCACCACTGGGAGCCAGTCGTCCTGGCCCCAACCGGTACGGCGGCCGAGGTGGCTGATCTGGATCATCGCCGCCGCGCCGTGCTCGTGGATCTCGTCGGTCATCGCCCGCAGCCACGGCACGATCTCGTCGCTGTAGGCGAACAGGTTGCCGAACGCCGGTGGGCTGTCGGGCGAGACCACGGCGGTGCCGGCGGTCATCGTGAGCGCCAGCCCACCCTTGGCCTTGGCCACGTGGTAGGCGCGGTAGCGGTGCTTCGGCATGCCGTCTTCGGAGTAGGCGGGCTCGTGCGCCGTCGACATCACCCGGTTGCGCAAGGTGAGGTGCTTCAGCTGGAACGGTTGGAGGAGCGGATCTGCTTCGTTCATCGGATTCAGTACCACATGTCGGGCATCTCGGCCTTGCGTCGAGCGACGAAGTCTTGGAGCGCCGCATCGACAGCATCGTCGATCGGCGGGGCCTCGTAGTTGGCGAGCACATCTGAATGGGCGGGCGCGGCGCGGTCCTCGCTTCGTCGCTCTCCCGCGTCGCGCCACTGCTCGAAGCTCGTGCTGTCGCTGAGCGCTGCGTCGTAGAACGCTGTCTCGTAGTGCCGGAGGGTGTGCTGCGAGCCGAAGAAGTGCTTGCCGGGGCCCACCTCGGCGAACCCGTCGATGGCGAACTGGTCTTCGGACAGGTCGAAGCCCTTCAGGTAGGTGTGCGCCGCACCGCACAGGTCGAGATCGATCATGAACTTCTCGTAACCCATCGTGAGGCCTCCCTCGAGCCAGCCGGCGGAGTGGAGGATGAAGTTCGCGCCGCACAGCAGTGCCGACATCATCGACACGTCGGGGACCTTCGACGAGGTGAACGCGCCCGAGCAGCGCAGTGGCAGGCCGACCCGCCGAGCGAGTTGCCCGACGACCAGCGATCCGAGCGCCGGTTCGGGTGTGCCGAAGGTGGGACTGCCGCTGCGCAACGCCATCGAGGACAAGAAGTTGCCGTAGATGGCGGGCGATCCTGGACGGACCAGTTGTCCGAGGGCGACTCCGACGAGGGTTTCGACGTGGGCCTGGGCGACCGCACCCGCGTTGGTGACCGGCCCCGTCGCACCGCCCAGGATGAACGGCACCACCACCGACGCTTGATTGGCGCGGGCGTAGGTCTTGAGCGCCCCGGTCATCGTCGCGTCCCACACCAGAGGTGAGTTGGCGTTGACGTTGCCGAGGATCACGCAGTGCTCGTCGACCACCTCGGCGCCGAAGGCGATCCGCGCCATCTCGATCGAATCGGCTGCCCGCGATGGCGCGGTGACCGATCCCATGAACGCCTTGTCGCTGTAGCGGAGGTGGCTGTACACCATGTCGAGGTGGCGCTTGTTCACCGGCAGTTCGGTGGGTTCGCAAACCGTGCCTCCCGAATGGTGCAACCACGGCGTCGAGTAGGTGAGCTTGACGAAGTTCTGGAAGTCGTCGAACGGCGGCCTCCCACCAGGTCGCGCACGAACGGCGAGCCGTAGGCGGGGGCGAGCACCACGTTGTTGCCGCCGATCTGCACCGACTTGGCGGGGTTGAGGGCGAGTTGGGTGAACTGGCGAGGTGCGGTGGAGCACAGGTGCCGCACATGCCCCGGATCGAAGTGGACCGTGATGCCGTCGACGCCGGCGCCGGCGTCTTTGAACAGCTGCAACGCCTCGGCGTCGTCGCGGATCTCGATGCCGATCTCGGCGAGCAGGCGCTCGCCCGTGGACTCCACCAGGGCGAGACCTTCCTCGGTCAGCAGTTCGTACGGCGGGATCTCGCGGCGGATGAATGCGGGGGCAGTCACGGCCGAACCTGCTCCCGTTCGAGCAGCCACCCTGGCGGCGCGGCCTCCGGACCGACTCCGTGCTGCGGCTGGCTCGATCACGGTACGACCGTACCATGAATTCTAGAGGCAGACGGCCCTTCGGAAGGCGTCAGCCCGAAGCCGGCGACTGCTGCAGCTCGCGGAGCTGCTCGGCGGGGATGTGGCAGCGGATGATGTGCCCGAGCGACGCCTCGATGATCGGCGGCTCGATCGAGTTGCACACGCCGTCGATGCGCCGCGGGCAGCGCGGGTGGAACACGCACCCGCTGGGAGGATTTGCCGGGCTCGGAATCTCGCCCTCGAGCTTGATCCGGGTGCTCGGCTCGCCGTCGACGCTCGGCACGGCCGAGAGCAGCGCCTCGGTGTAGGGATGATGCGGCCCGCCGAAGATGTCGTCGGTGCTGCCGACCTCCATGATCCGACCGAGGTACATCACCGCGATGCGATCGGCGAGGTACCGCACCACACCGAGATCGTGGCTGATGAACACGTAGCTGGTGCGCTGCTCGCTCTGCAGCTCGGCGAGCAGGTTCAAGATCGCGGCTTGCACCGAGACGTCGAGCGCGCTAGTGGGCTCGTCGCAAACCACGATCCGCGGGTCGCCGGCGAAGGCGCGGGCGATGGCGACACGTTGCTTCAAGCCGCCAGAAAGCTGGCTCGGCTTCATGTCGAGATGCCGGGGCGACAGCCGCAGGTGGTCGGCGAGCGTGGCGACGCGCGCATCGCTGTCGACGGAGTTGGCGCCGGTGAGCTTGCGCACCGATCGCTTCAGGATGCGCCGCACCGTCCACGATGCGTTGAGCGCCGAGTCGGGGTTCTGGAAGATGATCTGCATCGCCCGGATGTCGTCGGTGGACCGGTTGCCGATCCGTGAGGCGAGCTGATGCTGGTCGAGGGTCATCTCCCCGCCGAGATCCGGCGCATGCACACCGAGGATCGCCTTGGCCAGGGTGCTCTTGCCCGAACCCGATTCGCCGACGAGACCGAGGGTCTCGCCGTCGGCCAGCGAGAGGTCGATGCCGACCAGGGCCGGCACCGAGTGACCTGCCTGGCGGAAGGTCTTCGACACGCCGGCGATGGTGAGCACCGTTTCGCCCTGGCTGACGACGACCCTCGTGGATTCGGCCTCCAGCATCGTGCCGATGAGGTCGGGGTGGTGGCAGCGAGTAGTGCGGCCGCCGCCGAGATCGACCAACGGCGCTTCCTGCGAACGACACAGGTCGCTGGCCAACGAACAGCGGTCGATGAACACGCAGGTGGGCAGATCGGCGCCGAGAACGGGCAGCGTGCCGGGGATGGTGGCGAGCGAGTGCTGGCCCTTGCGCCGGCCCTGACGTGGTAGTGAGCGCAGCAGACCGACCGTGTATGGGTGCTGCGGATCGTCGAAAACCTTCGCTGCCGGGCCCTCCTCGACGATCTTCCCCGCGTACATCACGCCGACGCGATCGCACATCGACCGGATGACCCCGAGGTTGTGGGCGATGAGCAGGATCGCTGCGCCGGTCTCGTTGCGCAGCGTGCGCACCAGATCGAGCACCTCTGCTTCGACGGTTGCGTCGAGACCGGTGGTCGGCTCGTCGAGCACCAGCAGCTTCGGGTCGCAGGCCAGCGCCATGGCGATCACCACGCGCTGCAGCATGCCGCCGGAGAGCTGATGCGGGTAACGATCCATCACCCGCGCCGGATCGGCGATCTGCACGCGATTCAAGGCCTGCAGCGCATTGGCGCGGGCAGCTGGCTTCGACTGGCCGAGCACGAGGAACGACTCCACCAGCTGCTTGCCGACCTTGATCGTGGGATTCAGCGAACTGCCGGGATCCTGGTAGACCATCGAGGCTTCCTCGGCACGGAAGCGCCGCAGCTGCTCCTTGTCGAAGGTGGTGATGTCGTTGCCGTCGACGCGGATGTGCCCGCTGGTGATCCGACCGTTGCGCGGCAGGTAGCGCAGCGCGGCGTATGCGGTGGTGGACTTGCCACAGCCCGACTCGCCGACCAGGCCGAAGGCTTCCCCGGGGGCGATCGAGAACGAGACGCCACGCAACACGATCCGATCGATGCCGCGCACGGCGTAGGCAACCTGCAGATCCTCGAGCTGGAGCGCCGGCCGCCGCTCGTCGACATCGACGGTCGCCCCTGCGCCGGCAGCGGCCCGATCGGCAGCCGTGGCTCTGGGTGGCAGGTAGGGGACGCCGGGGGAGGGCTCGGTGCTCATCGTTCGTAGACCGCCTGGATCGAGTCGGCGACCAGGTTGACCCCGATGACCAGGGTGGCGATTGCCAGGGCCGGGAACGTGACCGGCCACCAGATGCCGGCTTGGAGCACGTCGCGCCCTTCTGAGATGGCCAGGCCCCAGTCGGGTGACGGCCGTTGCACGCCGACGCCGAGGAAGCTCAACGTCGACACGGTGAAGATCGCATAGCCGATCCGCACGGTGAGCTCGACCACGATCGGTGCGGCGATGTTGGGCAGCACCTCCCTGGTCATGATGAACGTTGCCGACTCGCCGCGCAGCCGCGCCGAGGTGACGTAGTCGAGATCGCGCTCGGCGATCACGGCTGCGCGAACCGTGCGGGCCACGATCGGTGTGAACAGCAGCGCCACCACGTAGATCACGAGGACCTTGCGGGAATCGAAGGTGATCGCCGCCAGCACGCTGCTGGTGCCTGCCAGTGATAGCACCAGCAGCCCGACCAGCACGACCGGCAACGCCAGGAACGCCTCGACGATGCGGCTCAGCACCAGGTCGACGCGGCCGCGGAAGTAGCCCATGGTCATTCCGACGAAGGTCCCGAGGCTCACTCCGAGCACGGCTGCCGGTGGTGCCACGACCAGCACGTCGCGCGCCCCGGCGAGCACGCGTGAGAAGATGTCGCGGCCGATCTTGTCGGTGCCGAACCAGTGGTCGGCGCTTGGTGCGAGCTTGGCCTTGGTGGTGTAGGTGAACGGGTCGTACGGGGTGATCCGCTTCTCGAGGATCGCGCAGACCAACCAGAACACCACGATGACCATGCCGATGATGAAGCCGGGGCGGCGGCGAAGGAGGCGCCAGCTCTCGCGCCGCGCCTGCTTGCGTTCGGCGTCGGCTTGTTCGAGCACCGTGGCCGATGTGGTCGCGCTGGATGCGCTCGCCTCGCTCATTGTTGCCCCAGTTCGAGCCGAGCTCGCGGGTTGAGCCACGCGATCACCAGGTCGGCGAGCAAGGTTGTGATCATGTAGATCGCGCCGACGATGATGACGGCCACCTGCAGCACCGGCAGGTCGAGGTCTTTCACGGCATCGAGGATGACGCGGGACAGGCCCGGATAGTTGTACACCAGCTCGACGCCGACGATGCCACCGAACAGGTAGCCGATCTGCACCGACACCACCGTGATGGTGGGGGCGAGCGAGTTGCGCAGCGCGTGCCGCCACATGACCTGGCCCCCGGTGAGGCCCTTCATCGTGGCAGTTCGGGTGTAGTCGCTCTCCAACGCCCGGATCGTGCCCGACCGCATCATCCTGGCGATGTAGCCGAAGTACACGATCGCCATCGCCGAGGCGGGCAGGAGCAGGTAGTCGAGCTGCCCGATCAGCGACGTGCCAGGTGGAAAGGTGGCAACCGATTCGAACCAGCCGAGCTGCACCCCGAACACCACCGCGAGCAGCGCGCCGGTGACGAACTCGGGGATCGACGACGTGGCCAGGCCGGTGAGCACGATCGCCCGATCGATCCGCGTGTCGCGGTACTTCGCCGCGATCAGCCCGGCGGCGATCGAGATCGGCGTGGTGAGGATGAGCGCCAGCGCGGCCAGCTTGGTGGAGCGCAGCAGCGGAGCGCTGATCATGCCCCACACCGGCCGCTTGGTCGACCACGACTGCCCGAAGTCGAAGGTGACCAGGCTCTTCATCAGGCGGCCGTACTGCTGGAGCAGCGGGTCGGTGAGCCCGAACTCCTCACGGAAGGCGATCACCGACGCCTCTGGAGCGGTGTTGCCGAGGATGTTGCGGGCGATGTCGCTCGGCAACAGGCTGACCATCAGGAACACGATGGTCACGAGCAACCACAGCGTGATCAACGAGAGCGCGACCCGCTTCAGGATGTAGCGCAGCATGGGCGATCCGAATCAGTGATGGGGTGGGAGCCTAGGCGATGCGGAAAGCGGGGGTGGGTTGCCAACGCAACCCACCCCCGCTCGTTCCGACTTGCAGGTGCTCAGGCCTTGGCGGCCTGGTCGAGCAACATCTGGCCGAGTGCGCTGAGGCGCACACCGGTGAAGCTCTTGGAGTGACCGCCGATGTAGTTGTAGAAGTACGGGATCACCGCGGGAACGTCCTCGTTCATGATCGTCTCGATCTTGTTGCAGGCCGCCGTGCGGGCGTCGAGCTCGGCGTTGGCCTGGTACTCGACGATGGCCGCATCGAGCTCTTCGCTCTTGTACTGCGAGGAGTTCCAGTCGCCACCAGTCCGGAACGCCTTGAGCAGGTACACGTCGGGCACGGGCCGGTGGCCGTAGTCGACGATGCCCAGCTCGGCCGAACCGGCGCACGGGTAGGTCTGGCACCACTGCGTGCCGTAGAAGGTGTCCGGGCTCTCGATGTTCAAGGTGAGGTCGAAGCCGCCGTCGGCGGCCTGGATCTGCACCAGCTCGGCGAGCTGCGGGATCTCCTGCAGGTCGATCGCGTTCAACGTGGCCTTGATGCCGTCGGGGAAGCCGGCCTCGGCCAGCAGCGCCTTCGACTTCTCGACGTCGCGCGTGCGCTGCGGCACGTCGGGGGAGAAGAACGGATAGAACGGCGCGATCACGTGGTCGTTGCCGACATCGGCCTTGCCGCTGAACAGCGTGTCGACGAGCGCGTCGCGGTCGATGCAGTACGCCAGGGCCTGACGGATCCGCTTGTCGGCGAACTGACCATCGGTGCAGTTCATCCAGATCTCGCGGTGGGTCGCGGCACGAATCGCGATGACGTTGAAGTTCGGGTCGTTGAACAGC
>VFMC01000551.1 GCA_006515795.1 Acidimicrobiaceae bacterium
GCCGGCGCGGAACTTGAGGAACGGGTGGCCGCAGCGGCAAACGCAGCCGATCGAGCGGGCGGGGCTGCCGACGACCAGGTGATGGTCGGGGACCGTCCGGGTGACCACCGAGCCCATCCCGACCATGGCGAAGCGGCCGATCTGGAGATCGCAGCCGATGACGCACGAGGCGCCGATGGTGGCCCCCTCGCGCACGAGCGTGGGCCGGGTGTGCTCGTCGGGCATCGAGCTGCGCAGCTCGCGCAGGTCGGGCGTGGTCGCCCTGGGGAAGAGGTCGTTGGTGAAAACCGTGTGGGCGGCGATCATCACTCCGTCCTCGATGGTGACGGCGTTGCAGATGTAGACGTTGGCGTTTATCTTGACCCGGTCGCCGATGCGCACGCCGTAGGCGACGTAGGTCTTCTCCCCGATGATGCACTGCTCGCCGATATGGGCCGGCCCTCGGAGGTGCACGTTGTCCCAAACGGCGGTGTGCTGGCCCAGCTCCACACCCTCCTCGACGATTGCCGTGGGGTGCACCCGGCTGGGCGGGCCCGTGGGGCCGACAGGCGTCCAGCGGCCGTCGCGCATCGAGCGGTAGGCGGCCTCGATCACCTCGACGGAGGCGACGGCGTCTTCCTCCGTGACGCGAAGCCGCTCCTCGCCGCGGACGGCCGCGCGGAAGTTGGCGAGCTGCCCGCGCAGCGCCGTCACCTTGTCGTAGCCGTGGCCGAACACCGTCCACTCGGGGCTCGACCACAGGCGATAGCTCGACTCGCGCCAGCCGAGCCTGAGCGTGCCGAGCGTTCCGTGTAGCACGACGTAGTCGGCCAGCCCGCGATCGAACGTCCACGACAGGGTCACGGTGCCGAGCACCCCTCCGGTCGTCCGCAGGAGGAGCTGCACGGTGTCCTCGACCGCCAGCGTCGCCGGCCGCCGGCTGGCCGTGGCCTGAACCTGCGTGATGGGGCCCAGGAGGTAGCGGGCCAGGTCGACCGAGTGGGTGCCGTTGTCGATGAGGACTCCGCCGCCGCTCACGGCCGCCTCGGAGTTCCAGCGCTTGCTCATGTCGAGGCGGGCGGTGAACGAGTTCTCGAACAGCGTTATCTCGCCGAGCAGCCCCGAGGCGACCAGCTCGCGTGCCCGCACGACGTCGTCGACGAAGCGGAACTTGGAGGCCATCGTGAGCAGCGCGCCGTGGTGGCGTGCCGCCTCGAGCAGCCCTCGCGTGGGCGACGGGTCGAGACACAGCGGCTTCTCGCAGACCACGTGCATGCCGGCCTGCAGCAGGTCG
>VFMC01000552.1 GCA_006515795.1 Acidimicrobiaceae bacterium
GTCCCACTCGACGCGCGCCCAGCTCGCTCCGTCGTAGCCCGAGTCGAAGTCCTGCACCCAGAACGCCTCGCGCGTCGTCACGGTGCGCAGCAGGTGTCCGGTCATGTCCGAGTAGCTGTAGAGCACCTGGCCGGGATCCACGGGATAGCTCGCGACGAGCGAGCAGTCGGTGTTCCACACCGTCACCCAGCCGTCCGTGTAGACCGGCATCCAGAGGCGGCCGAGCCGGTCGACCGCGATGCCGTGCGGGTTCGTGCCGACGCCGCCGGGGATCCCCGCGCGGCAGAGCAGCGCGCCCGTCACGGGGTCGATCTTGACGATCGAATTGTCGCCGTAGCCCGAGCCCCAGACCGATCCGTCGGGGTGCACGGTGACCGCCGTGACGACGCCTGCGCCGACCGAGCTCATGAAGACGGTCCCGTCGGGATCGATGCCGTGCACGTTGACGCCGCCGCTCCAGCCGCCGAACCACACGCGCCCCGTCGCCGCGGGCGCGACGCCGTAGTGGCCCGGGTTGCCGAACGGCATCATCGCGCCGGTCGCCGTGTTGATGCGCATCGTGGTCGGCGACGTCGCCGTCCACACGTTGCCGCTGCCGTCGGCCGCGAGGCCGTAGATGTTGAGGCCGGTGTCGTACTCGGCGAGCACGACGCACGACGCGGGCGACGTCGACGTGTCGACCATCGTGCCGCTGATCTTCCAGAGATGGCCCGTGTTGAACGAGCCCGCCCACACGTTGCCGTCCGCGTCGATCGCGGCGCTGCGCGCGATCTGCAGCACGGGCGCGCGGCAGATGAAGCTCCCGTCGATCGCGAGGTGCACGACGTTGGACTGGTTCACGTCCGCGGGATTGCCGAAGCCGCGGTTGGTGACCCACACGCTTCCGTCGAGCGCGACCGCCGTGCGCGACGGGTACGTGCCCCACGACGTGACCTGCCAGTTCTTGACGCCCGTGTCGGTGTCGAGCTGCGCGACCTCGTTGCGGTTGGTGACGGCGATGTAGATGTGGTCGTTCTCGAACGTCGCCTCGCCGAGCGTGATGCTGCCCGGGTAGTCCGGGTGCTCCTCGAGGCCCGAGCACGTGCGGCCGGGCTCCGCGCAGTCGATCGGCCGCGTCCAGTCCTCCTCGAAGCACGGCATCGGCGAGCACGTGCCGCACGCGTTGACGACGCCGTCGTCGACGACGCCGTCGCAGTCCTCGTCCGCTCCGTCGCACGCCTCGACGGGCTCGGGCGCGCACTCGCCGCAGCGGTTCTCGACCGTCTCGTCGAC
>VFMC01000553.1 GCA_006515795.1 Acidimicrobiaceae bacterium
CCCGCGAGCCGATGATCTACCTGGAGCAGGCGCGGGCCAGCACGTTCGACCGGCTCGTCAAGCGCAGCATCGACCTGTGCTGCAGCGTGATCGTGCTCACCGTGTTCGCTCCCGTGCTGCTCGCCTGTGCGGCGGCGATCAAGCTCGGAGGTCGCGGTCCAGTGCTGTTCAAGCAAACGCGCGTCGGGCGCCACGGTCGCACCTTCGAGGTGTACAAGTTCCGCACGATGGTGGTCGACGCCGAGCAGCGCAAGGCCGAGCTCGTCGGGGACAACGAGCGCTCCGGCCCGCTGTTCAAGATCGACGTCGATCCACGTGTCACCAAGATCGGGAGGCTGCTCCGGCTGACGAGCTTGGACGAGGTGCCGCAACTGCTCAACGTGCTGCGCAACCAGATGAGCATCGTCGGACCCCGACCGGCCCTGCCGAGCGAGGTCATCCACTTCGACGCCGAGCTCCGGCGTCGCGAGGACGTGAAACCGGGGATCACCGGTCTGTGGCAGGTGGAAGCCCGCGACAGCCCGTCCTTCGACGCTTATCGGCGGCTCGATCTCTTCTACGTCGACAACTGGACCGTCGCCGGCGACGTCGAGATAATGATCGACACGCTCGAGCACCTGTTCGGCAGGTTGGTTCGCTCGCTGCGCGGCAAACCGGCGCACGTGGTGCCGATCACCGCCAAGCCCACCGAGGTGCCGGCGTTGCGCCTGAGCGAGTCGCGCTCGACCGTCGCCTGACACGGCACGCTGGCAGCGGGCAGAATTGCCGGGTGCTTCTGCCCAACGTCTCCACGAGAGGCCGCCTGCTCGTGGCCACTCCCCCGCTCGACGATCCGAACTTCGACCGGACAGTCGTGTACATGCTCGAGCACCACGACCTCGGTGCCGTTGGCGTGGTGCTCAACCGACCAGGAGCTGCCATCGACGAGCTCGGCTCCCGCCTGGGAGTCCGTTCCGATTCCGATTCCGATTCCGATGCGGCTGCCGATGCCGGTGCCGGTGATCTCGACTCCTGGCTGGCGATCGTGTCGCCCCCATCGACGATCTTCCTCGGCGGCCCGGTCGGCGACGATTCCCTGATCGCCGTCGCCTCCGGTCGAGGGCGCGACGACGCAGGGTGGGGCACCGTCACGGACTCGTTGGGCGCCGTCGATCTTTCATGGCCACCGGACGAGGTGGCCGAGCACATCGACGCCCTCAGGGTCTTCCAGGGCTACTCCGGGTGGGGTCCCGGCCAGCTCGAAGACGAGATCGCCGCCGGAGGATGGATGACGATGTGTTCACGACAACTCCCTCCACCTTGTGGCGTGAAGTCGTGCGCCGCCAGGGTGGCGGTCTGCGTTGGATCGCCGACGCACCGGACGACCTGTCCGCCAACTGACAGCGCCCGGCCCCCGTTCGCGAAGTTGTGGCCCGAGGCTCACCCCTTGCTCTGGCGTCAGCGGCCGAACAGGAATAGGTTGCTGGTTCTACGCGGCGGTGTGAGTCGAAGGAGCAAACAAGTGAAATCCCGTCGCACCCAAGGTCTGGCCCTCCTCGTCGGGGTTTGCTCGATCGGCATCCCCGTCGCACTGCCGACGGCGGCTGCATTCACCACACCGTCCGACACGGTCTTCGTCAACGAGATCCACTACGACAACGCCGGCACTGATGCGGGCGAGTCGATCGAGGTCGTCGGCCCGGCCGGTACCGACCTCGCCGGGTGGTCGTTGGTGCTCTACAACGGCAGCGGAGGCGCTGCTTACAGCACCACTGCCCTCGCCGGCGTCATCCCGGATCAGTCCGGCGGGTGGGGCACGCTGGCCTTCGCACATCCGGTCAACGGGATCCAGAACGGGTCCCCCGACGCGATCGCCCTCGTCGATGCCGGCGGCACCCTGCGCCAGTTCCTCAGCTACGAAGGCACCTTCGTCGGCGTCGGCGGCATCGCCAACGGCGTGGCCGCCACCGACATCGGCGTGAGCGAGACCGGCACCGAGGCGGTCGGCATGTCGTTGCAGCTCACCGGTGCCGGCACGTCGTACGGC
>VFMC01000136.1:0-1385 GCA_006515795.1 Acidimicrobiaceae bacterium
GTGGGGCTGCCGCGGCGGCGAGCAGCACCACCGACGTGACCCCCGCCGCCAGCAGCTCGGCTCGAGCAGCTCGGAGGGTCGCGCCGGTGGTGACCACATCGTCGACGACCAACACCCGGCAGCGACGCCGCGGCGCGGTACCCCTGAACCTGGGGCCGGCGAGCCGCTGCTCACGGGAACGACCTGCCTGTGGTGCACCGTGGGCGCGGTAGAGCAGGCGGCGACACGGAACACGCAGCTGGCGGGCCACGGCCCGCGCCAACAGCTCGGCCTGGTCGTAGCCGCGTCGCTGCGACCGCCCGGCGCTGGTAGGCGCCCATGTGACCAGGTCGATCCGGTCGGCGCCTGCCGTGCGGACCAACAGGTCGACCATCAGCCCGGCCAGGTGGCGGGCGACGGCGCGGTGGTTGCGGAACTTCAGCGCCAGGATCGAACGACGGGCAACGCCCTCGTAGGCAAGCGCCGCCAGCACGTCGTCGGCAAGGCCGGTGGCGCGGCCGGAGGCGAGCGAGAAGCAGCACGAATCGCACAGCGCTGGGCCGGGGCGATTGCAGCCGGAACAGCGATCGGCGAACACCAGAGGGAGACGATGGCGAGGCGAGATGGTCATGTGCCGATCATGCACCTCGGGTGTGACGCCGTTGCCGGTCACGGGTTGCCGGGCACGGGTTGCCGGTCACGGATTGCCGGGCAGCCTTGGCTGCCTGGCAGCGCTGCCACCAGGCTGGCGAGCGCCCGGGCCGGTAGCGTCGCCGTCGTGCCCATCGCCGATGCAGCCGCCCCGCCGCGACCGTCGAACCCGCGCTCGCCCCTTCACGACTGGACCAACCGACTCACGCGCTGTCTCACCGGGCTGGCGCTGTTCGGAACCGGCATCGCCCTCATCCTCGAGGCCCATCTCGGCGCGGCACCGTGGGACGTGTTCCACCAAGGGGTCAGCCGCCACACCGGCATCTCCATCGGCAACGTCATCGTGCTCACCGGGCTCGCCCTGCTCGTCGTATGGATACCGCTTCGCCAGCGTCCGGGGGTCGGCACCCTGTTGAACGCAGTCGAGATCGGCGTGATGGTCGATCTCGTCGAGCCGCTCATCCCCTCCACCGACCTGCTCGCGGTCCGGGTGGGATACCTGGCGCTCGGGTTGTCGGTCATCGCCGTCGGCTCCGGTCTCTACATCGGTTCCGGCCTCGGCGCCGGACCGCGGGACGGAATCATGATGGGCCTGAAGGCGAAGGGCCACAGCGTGCGCGTGGCCCGCACCATGATCGAGGTCGCCGTGCTCGGGCTCGGCCTACTCCTCGGCGGCACGGTGGGGCTCGGAACCGTGGCGTTCACCTTCGGCATCGGTCCCCTGGTGCAGGTGTTCTTGCCGCGGCTGTCGTTGC
>VFMC01000136.1:1422-6742 GCA_006515795.1 Acidimicrobiaceae bacterium
TGCCGGTGCCCGCCCCGAACGGAGAAGCCTGTTTGAGACCCCTCACCCGTCCCCTCACCCGTCCCCTCACCCGTCCCCTCACCCGTCCCCTCAACCGTCCCCTCAACCGTCCCCTCGACATGGCCAGGGCGCGTTGCCGGCGCCACGCCACCGCGATCATCTGCATCGTCGGAGCGCTGATCGCAGGTGCTCGTACCGTTCGCCTGATCCCCGCGCTCACCGCGCCGCTCCGGGCGGGCAGCGAACCCGTCGGCGTCGACTTCGCCACCATCGTCTACGGTCCCAACGTCCTGGTTGCCGAGGGCCTCAACCCGTGGGACATCCACAACTCGGTCCCGCGCTTCGGCATCTTCCCGAGCTCGCCGCTCTGGCCGAGCGGCTACGTCTTCGGATGGCTCTTCACCCTGATCGGGTTCGACCTGGTGCTCACCATCTGGCTCGTCATCACGGTCGTCGTGATCGTGATGGGAGCCAGGCGGATCGCGCTGTCGTTCGATGTCGACCCGAGGCTCGCCTGGCTCATCGGTTTGGCGACGGTGTCGTCGGCCGTCGCGCTTTACGACGTCGAGCTCGGGCAGACCGGAGCCGGGCTCGTGGCCATCGTCGCGTTCTTCGCCGCACTGCACCCGCCGGGGCCTGGGCTGCAGCTGCCGGGGCCTGGTAGGTCACGTCTGGCCGAGGCGTTCGGCTTCGGCGCGGTTGCGCTGTTCCTGTTCCCGAAGCCAACCTTCGCACTTGCCGCGTTCGCCGCCGAGCTCGCCTACCGACGCCGCGTCGATTGGTGCATGCGGGCCGTCGCAGTGCTCGCCGTGGTGGGCGGCACCTGCCTCGCGGTCATCATGGCCCGCTCCAACGACGGACCGGGTGAGATCCTCGCCGCGATCCGCACGACTGCGCGGATCCTCGGCGAAGCCCCGGTCCAGCGCACCGCGGGTGATCGCGTCGACTTCCTGTCGCTCATCGTGCCGTCGCCGGCACTGGATCTGTTGATGGTGGTCGTGTCTCTCGCGATCGTGGTGGCGATCTCGCGATGGAAGTCGCCCACCACCTTCGAACGGCTGTTCATCGGCACGATCGTCACCACGATGCTCACCTATCACCACATGTACGACACGATGCACCTCCTCGTGCTGGCGCTCGTGTCGACCGTCATCTGGCCGGGCCACCGTCGCTGGATCGTGCTCACCGCGTTGGTCGTGTCGGCGTGGGTCTTGAAGCTGCACCCGCTCGAACGAGCGTTGTCGTCGATCACCGGGATCGAACCGTTCGCGCTCCACGCCCGTCTCGTCTTCGTCGTCGGTGCGGCGATGCTGGTCGACGCGCTGGTTCGAATTCGGCGTCGTTCGCGAAACGGCCAGCTGCCCCTCGGGGAGCCGGACGTTTCCGATGGGCGCGATGCGATCAGTAGCGGTAGTGGTCGCTCTTGAACGGGCCGCCCGGCTCGATGCCGAGGTACTCGGCCTGCTCGTCGGTGAGCTTGGTCAACTTCACGCCGAGCGCATCGAGGTGCAGCGACGCAACCTTCTCGTCGAGCTTCTTGGGCAGCACGTACACGCCGAGCGGGTACTTGTCGAGGTTGGCGAACAGCTCCATCTGAGCGATCACCTGGTTGCTGAACGAGCAGCTCATCACGAAGCTCGGATGCCCGGTGGCACAGCCGAGGTTCACGAGACGGCCTTCGGCGAGCACGATCACGGAGTGGGCGGGCCGGGTCTTGGTGGCGTCGAAGCTCCACAGGTCGGTGCCGGGCTTCAGTTCGTCGCGGGTGGCGCCGCTGCGGGCCAGGCCGGCCATGTCGATCTCGGAATCGAAGTGGCCGATGTTGCACACGATCGCGTTGTGCTTCATCGCCTGCATGTGCTCGGCGGTGATGATGTGGTCGTTGCCGGTGGCCGACACGAAGATGTCGGCGGTACCGACGACGTCTTCGATCGTGGTGACCTGGTAGCCCTCCATCGCGGCCTGTAACGCGTTGATCGGGTCGATCTCGGTGACGATCACCCGCGCGCCCTGGCCCTTCAGCGCTTGCGCGCATCCCTTGCCAACGTCGCCGTAGCCGGCGACGACCGCCACCTTGCCGGCCAGCATCACGTCGGTCGCACGGCAGATCGCGTCGACCAGCGAGTGGCGACAGCCGTACAGGTTGTCGAACTTGCTCTTGGTGACCGAGTCGTTCACGTTGATGGCCGGGAACAGCAGTTCTCCGCGTTCGTGCATCTTGTACAGGCGCATCACCCCGGTGGTGGTCTCCTCGGTGACACCCTTGATGCCGGCGGCGAGGCGCGACCACTTCGTGGGGTCGGTCTTCAGCGAACGCTGGAGCAGGCCGAGCACGATCGCGAACTCGGGGTTCGACGCCGAGGTGGGGTCTGGCACCTCGCCGGCGAGCTCGAACTCGCGACCCTTGTGCACCAGCAGCGTCGCGTCGCCACCGTCGTCGAGGATCATGTTCGGGCCGTCGGCACCGTTCGGACCGACCGGCCACGTCATCATCTGATCGGTGCACCACCAGTACTCCTCGAGCGTCTCGCCCTTCCAGGCGAACACCGGGACGCCCTGCGGGTCTTCGGGCGTTCCGTTCGGGCCGACAGCCACTGCCGCCGCAGCGTGATCCTGCGTGGAGAAGATGTTGCAGCTCGCCCAGCGCACTTCGGCGCCGAGCTCGACCAGCGTCTCGATCAGCACGGCAGTCTGGATGGTCATGTGCAGCGAGCCGGAGATGCGCGCGCCCGCCAACGGCTTGAGTGGCCCGTACTCCTTGCGCAGGGCGCGGAGACCGGGCATCTCGTGTTCGGCGAGATGGATCTCCTTTCGCCCGAATGGGGCGAGCGACAGATCGGCGACGCGGAAGTCGCGGCGACCGCCGGCAGCGGGCTCGGCGGGCGTTGGGGTTGTTGTGACAGTCGACATGGGACCCTCCAGGGGCATTGGGGAACAACAGCTGGAGAGGGCCGGCGCCAACTGGCACACGCTCACCGCCGTGCTTGGCACGGCGGTGGATCAGCCCATGTGAAGCGGGACGAGTGTATCGCTCAGTCGGCGAGCACGACGGCCGATGCGTCGTACAGGTAGTGGTTGTAGCCGGCGAGGTTGAACACACGCACGGTGGTGGTGGCGCTGTACTTCATGATCGCCAGGTTGGGCACCGGGGCGCCCTCGACGATGTTGAGGTTCGACGCATTCGGGCGAGTGGTGTCACTGGGGTACACCGTGAGGTAGCTGTTGGCCGCCACCGTGGGGTACTGCCGGGTGAGGCTGGCCGAGGTGAGGTTGCCGATGACCGCGAACTGGTTGCCGACGGCCACGCCTGCGATGTTCACCGAGCCGACGAAGTCGGCGAAGCTCCAGTCCTCGGCCTGGCCGGGCCCGAGGGCTACCGCGCCCCACTGCGACTCGCGCGTGTCGAAGACCCGGTACGGGGTGGTGAGCGGCACGACTCTGCCGGCTCTTGTCTCGTCGAGCTTGCGCTGCAGGTAGCCGGCGACGTCGACCGCCAGGTCGACGGTACCGCTGTTGTTGTACAGCCGGATCTTGCCGTCGGCGCCCACCGGCACGATCACCATGTTCGGCTTGATCTGGCCGCGGGCCAAGTTGAGGTTCGACGTGGAGGGCGGAGCCCCACCGGCGGGAGGATCAGGAACGACCGACACGAACGTCGCCCGGCTCCCGGGCAGATCGTTGATCGCGGTGACGTTCAGGACCACCCCGGTGACATCGGTCGGGATGGTGCCTCCGGCGGGCAACGCCGCCCCGCGGATGGTCAACTCGATCGATTCGCCCTGCCCGAGCTCGGCGCGCCCGGCATCGGTTCGGGTGTCGAGCAGACGCCCTGGCGCCAACGTGACCAGGCGAGCGCCGCGGGTGGCGGCGCAACTGGTGGAGAACCAGCCGAAGACGTCGACCACCACGTGGGCCGATCCGGCGGCGCTCTGGGTGAACAGCTTCACGGTGAGGCGGCCGTTGTCGCCCGGACGGACGATGCTGAGGTTGGGCACGGTCTGTTGGGTGGAGAAGTTGACTATCGACGCCAGCCCGGCCGGCGCACCGGAGCCGTAGGCGTTCAACCAGCCGCCTGCGGTGGGTTCGGTGACTGTGATGTTGACGACCACGGCGAGCACGTCAGCCGAGACACCGGGCACGCCCCCGAGACCGATCAAGCCGATGTCGAACGTGGGCTGGCTGGGCGTTGCCGCCTTGGCCCCTGGGGAGGTCTCGTTGACCGCCGAGGTCGGGCGTGAGTCGTAGATGCGTTGCGGCGCGAGCGGGTGGTACTCGCCGCCGGCACCTAGGCCGCTAGGACAGGGAGCGGGCGCGGCCGGGGCCCTCGACCCACGGGCCAAGGCACCGGCACCGAACGACGCACTTGCAGACGACGCCGTGAACGCGACCGACGAGGCGAGCATCGATGCAATCGCGACGCGGACGACAGATCGCGACCGCCGTAGGTGGTGATCAGACCTCATTGTGTAGTCATCCTACCAGGCTGCGGTCAGCCAGTGGTCGCGGTGAACGTCGGGGCGATTCCCTCGGCCGCGATGCGCGCCGCGATCACGGCATGCTCGGCGTCGTCGACCGCCTCGGCCTCGTCGATCAACATCACCGGGATGCCGTCACGAACGACGTAGCGACGGTGCAGCCGCGGGTTGTAGAGACCGCCGTCGTCGCCGAGGTAGTAGAGCGCGCCCTTGTCCTCGGGGCAGGCCAGCACGGCGAGGAGTCGTGGATCGAGCGACATTTTGACGCTTCCCTTCGGGTTGGGCGGCTCCCGGCGACGAACCGGGCTCAACCGCTGGTGATGAGTGCGAGCAGCTCGACGACGTGCTGATCGCACGCCGCACGGTCGGATGCTTCGAGGTTGAGCCGCAGCAGTGGCTCGGTGTTCGACGGGCGCAGGTTGAACCACCACGGACCGCAATCTACGGTGAGGCCATCGAGGCGATCCTGCGTGGCGTCGGGGTAGGCGGCGGCGACGCGTTCGATCACATCGAGCGGATGCTCGACCTGGGTGTTGATCTCGCCACTGGACGAGTAGCGCTCGTACGGCTTGCGCATGACCGACAGGTCGCTGTTCGAGCGCGACAGTTCGTCGAGCACGAACATGCTGGCGATCAGACCGCTGTCGGCCCGGAAGTTGTCGAGGAAGTAGTAGTGCGCCGAATGCTCGCCACCGAACACCGCGCCGGTCTCGGCCATGATCTGCTTGATGAACGAGTGGCCCACCTTGGTGCGCACCGGAACGCCACCGCTCTCGAGAATCACCTCCGGGACGGCGCGCGAACAGATGAGGTTGTGCAGCACCGTGGCGCCCGAGTGCGAACGG
>VFMC01000554.1 GCA_006515795.1 Acidimicrobiaceae bacterium
GACCTTGCCGTCGAAGTCGACGGCCATGCCCTTCGCGGAGAGGCCCATCGTGCCGGGGATCGCGAGGAACATCGTCGGCACGTTCGCGTCGAAGCGGTAGATCCCGCTGCCCTGGCCGGCGCCGTACACGAAGCCGAGCGCGTCGGCGGTGATGCCGTGGATGAAGACGCCCGGCGAGACGCTCGCCCACCGCGCGCCCATCGCCGCCCCGTGCTCGTAGCGCATCACGCGGTCGTCGCCGCCGAGCCACACGCGCTGCTCGCGGTCGACCGTGATCCCGTACGTGTTGCTCGGCGCCGAGATGCGCTGCTTGACGCACGCGTCGCCGTCATCGCCGCACGTCATGCCCCCGCACGCGTCGTCCGTGCAGCGCGTCGTGTCGATGCGGCCGAGCGCCGGATGGTCGCGGCCGCTGATCCAGAGGTTGCCGTTTCCGTCGAGCGCGAAGCCGTACGGGTGCACCGGCGACTCGGTGCGGAGCAGGATCGCGCCCGTCGTGCCGTCGAGCTTCCACACGGTGTCGTTCCAGCCGCCGACCCAGACGTACGGGATCAGCTCGAAGTCCGGTCCCTCGACGTCCTGGGCCGCGACCGAGCGGATGATGCCGCCGCCGGTCAGCTCCGTCCGCCAGAGCACGCAGTCGTCCATGCCCCACGGCAGGATCTCCGTCGGCCCGTGCGACGTCGTGATCATCCCGTCGCCGTTCGTGTCCGGGCACTCGTCGGCGAGGGCGCTGATCTTCGTGAGGCTCTGGCCGGCGCGGTTGCCGACGAACACGTCGCTGAACGTGTTGACGCTCGTGCGCGACGGGTCCTCGCCCGAGAAGTAGTCGCCGCCGCCGGCGGGGCCCGTGCGGTAGCGGCCGAGCTCGACGAACGTCGTCGTGTCGACCTTGCTGACGGTGCCCTCCTGCGTGTTCGCGACCCAGATGATCCGCGTGTTGATCATCGTCGTGTCGAGCCGGATCCACCCCTCGGGCGTCGTGCCGACGCCGTCGCTCTCGTCGGGCGAGCCGTCCGTCGTATCGAACGGCCGCATCGTCCCCGGCCCGCCGGGATCGTGCAGGCACGTCGGATCGCACAGGCACGCGTCGGCCCCGTCGCCGGTCTCGTCGCGCTCGCCGTCGCAGTCGTTGTCGCGCCCGTCGCCGCAGAGCTCGACCCCGGTCTGGAACGAGTCCGTGTCGTCGCAGTCGGGCCCGCGCGAGCAGCCCTCGCCGAAGCCATCGCCGTCGCCGTCGGAGCAGCCCGGCTCCATCGCGTCGGGGC
>VFMC01000555.1:0-574 GCA_006515795.1 Acidimicrobiaceae bacterium
CGCCACGCCGGCGGCGACCACCGCAAGGAGCAGGGCCAGCACCGGATGTCTAATCTCTTCCACCGGCTATCTTGGTTGCCGGCGAAGGCCCCGGGTTGCGGGCGGCGCGCGAACACACCCCGCCCGGCGGCGCGTCCGCGAGGTGGGCCGGCCCCTCACTTCACCTTTTCGAGGATGGTGACGTTGCGGCGCCCGCCCGTGTTCACTCGCACGCGGTAGACCGACTTGCCGTCGGCGTCGCGGACGATGGCGGTGCGCGAATCGGCGGCCTGCCGGTTGTTGAAGAAGACCGTCGCGTCGCGGAACTGGGGCAGCTCCTTGCGAATGCTCTTCTCGGCCGAGTAGCGCAGCTCGTTCTCGCGCCGCAGCCGCTCGGCCGGCGTGGTAACTTCGAAGTTATAGAGCTTGCCGCTATTGTCGTCGGTAATCTTGCCGCCGGCCTTCAGGTCTTCCCCCTCGAACGACAGGCCATAGGTGCCGATGCGGTTCACGAACGTGACGGCCTCGTAGGTGCCCTTGTCGTTCATCCGCATCGGAACGCGCAGCTTGCCCAGATCGCCCCAGGTGTCGAGGA
>VFMC01000555.1:603-1871 GCA_006515795.1 Acidimicrobiaceae bacterium
TCGCCCCAGGTGTCGAGGATCAGCACGGGCTTGGCCCGGATGGTCATCGAGCCGTTGTAGGTCACGTGCACCAGCGCATCCGGCGCATCGGAGAGGATGCGGATCTGCACCGGGTTGTCGGCGGCCGGCAGCGAGCCGGCGAAGACGAAGGCGAGCAGCAGGGCGAACGGGCAACGACGGTTCATCAGGGTCTCCAGAGCGTGAGCGGCGCGGTCAAGGGCGCGGTGGCGGCCTGGGTGTACTCGAAGCTCGTGACGAACGTGGCGTCGTTGCCGGCGCGGTCGGCCGTGCGAACGGTCATCAGATAGACCCCGTCGGCCGAGCCGTCGACGGGCAACGAGGCCGGCTGGCCGGAGCCGTCGAGGATCTCGAACAGGATCTTATAACGCGTGTCTCGCGGGTTGTAATCCGGCCGGGTGGGATCGGTGGCATTCGGGCTGTGGACGAACGCGATGCCCGGCACCCGGGCGGCCGGGTGGCTCGCGTTGCCACGGAAATCGAGCTGGATCCCGGAGGCGGAGAGCTGGATCCCGGAACCGACGTTGCCGTTGGAGGCCGCCGGATCGTCGAGGAAGGCATCCACGACCCGGAGCGGACCGCGAAGGCGCACGCCGGCGGTGGGGGCTGACGGCTCGCCTCGGGGCGAGGTGGTATCGAGCACGAACTCGCGGGTGATCGCGGCGACGTTGCCGGCACGATCGACGGCCCGCACCTCGACGAGGTAGGTGCCGTCGTTGCGTCCGAGCCGCGGATCGGTCTCACCGGGCGGAAGATAGGGGCCCGGGGCAGGGTTCTCGAAGTCGTCCCGGCCGTCGCCGTCCTGGTCGCGGGAAACGGTCAGCACCAGCTTCCCGTCGACGCGCGACAGCGAGGTCAGCACCTCGTGGGGCACGCTGGTCGGGCCGCCCAGGCGAGAGAGCAACTTCGCCGTGGACCTGGCCACGTCGAAGTCGGGACCCGTCCCCTGGATCTCGACGCGCTCCAGTCGCCGGACGCTGGCGCCGCTGCCCGGGATCGGGTTGGACGGGTTCGGAAACGGCTGGCTGAACACCGGGTTGATGCTGACCGACACGCCGGAGCCGGCCACGGGCGTCGCGTCCAGGCCGAGCGAGAGGTTGGCGTTCGACCGATTGCCGGCGAGATCGGTCAGGTCGACCTCGATGCGATAGGTGCCCTCGATCGGATCTGCCCGGCCGTCGCCGTCTGTGTCGGTGAAGACGCCGCCGCTGGGGTCGTAGGGATCGGGCATCATCAGCACCAGCGCCGGC
>VFMC01000556.1:0-1268 GCA_006515795.1 Acidimicrobiaceae bacterium
AGGGGCGCCAGCGTGGCCATCGGGTCGATGCCGCCGAGTTGCAGCGAGCGGGTTAGCTCGCCGGTCATGGCTCGATCGCGATCAGGCGCCGACGAGGTCGCGCCAGCGGCCGGGATAGGCGGCCGCCACCTGCTGGGGCGTCATCTTCAACGTCGCCTCGGGAACCATGTCGACGAGGTGCCGGGCCTCGCGATAGTGGTGGGCGATTTTCGCCAGCCCGTCGAACAGTTCGACGCGCAAGGACACCAGGTCGGCCGGCGGGCCTTCGTCGAGGAAGCCCCACGCGGTGAACGCCACGGTGAAGTCGTGCACGACGGGAGCCCTGCTGAACAGCGAGGCCCGGCGGAGCCCGATGCCGAGACAACCGCTGAGTGCATCGTCGGCGCGTTCTGCGGCCGAGACGTGGATCTTGGAACGGAACGTGTTGGCGATCTTGATGCCGAAACCTTGATCGGGCCCCTGAAAGCCGAGCTGCTCGCCCTCGGGCTGGAACCCACGGATCTCGGCCGGACGGTCGGGCATCCAGACACCGGGCACATGGGGAGGCGACCCGTAGCCTCTCGCGCCATCGAGTGGTGAAGCGGGAGCGAACCTCGGAGCGGCCATACGGCTTCCATTTCTACCTCGTGGTCCCGAATTCCGTCGATCTCGACCGGCTGAGCATGTTGAGACCGACAAAGTTGGGGTTGCAAGGTAAGGGTCGGTGTCAGGTGGGGACGTGGAGAAGGCCGAAGACGAGACCCTCCTCGAGCGCTCTCCACGACGCCTCGATGATGTTGGCGCTGACGCCGATCGTGGTCCAACTGCGCTCACCGTTGGTGAAGTCGATCAACACCCGGGTAACGGCACCCGTCGCCGTGGCGCCATCGAGGATCCTCACCTTGTAGTCGGTGAGGTGGACCCGGTCGAGCTGCGGGAACGCGGCCGTGAGCGCAGCCCGCAGCGCGGTGTCGATCGCGTTGACCGGACCGTTGCCCTCCGCAGTGTGCACGTGACGTACCGCAGCGTCCCCGGTTGGAACCCACACCTTCACCGTCGCTTCGGTGGTGAAGGCCCCGGTGTGGAGCTCGTCGGTGATCACCCGCATGCTCTCGACCCGGAAGAACCCCTGCTCCCAGCCCGCAGCGCGGCGCATCAGCAGCTCCAGCGACGCGTCGGCCGCCTCGAAGTGGAAACCCTCGTGCTCGAGCCGCTTGAGATCGTCGATGACCTGGTTGACCGCGGGTCCGTCCATTGCCAGGCCGAGCTCGTCGGCCTTGATCTGGATC
>VFMC01000556.1:1293-2222 GCA_006515795.1 Acidimicrobiaceae bacterium
CCATCTCGCTGACCACGAACCTGGTGCCGTTGCCGACGAGCTCGGGATCGATGTGCTCGTAGGCGTCCTTGGCACGAACTATCGCGCTCACGTGCAGGCCCGCCTTGTGCGCGAATGCCGAGGATCCGACGTAGGGGGCCTGCGGGTTGAGCGGGCGGTTGAGCACCTCGGCCACGTGGTTGCTGACCGCGGTGAGCCGTTCGAGGCGGCCATCTGGGAGACACGGCATGCCGAGCTTCACCTGCAGGTTGGGGATGATGGTGGTGAGGTTGCAGTTGCCGGTGCGCTCGCCCAACCCGTTCAAGGTGCCCTGCACATGACGGGCACCTGCTCGCACGGCCGCCATCGAATTGGCGACCGCGCAGCCGGCGTCGTCGTGGCAGTGGATGCCGATGGTTACGTCGTTGCCCAGGTGGTGGTACACGTCGGCCACGATCTGCTCGACCTCGTGGGGCAGCGAGCCACCGTTGGTGTCGCACAGCACGACGTGCGAAGCGCCATTCACGATCGCCGCCTCGAGCGCCCGGAAGCTGAACTCGGGATTGCGCTTGTAGCCATCGAAGAAGTGCTCCATGTCGACCATCACCTGACGCCCCGCATCCGTCAGGAACGCCACGCTGTCGGCGATCATCGCTTCACCCTCGTCGAGGGTGGTCTGCAACGCTTCCAGCACGTGGTAGTCCCAGCTCTTCGCCACGATGCACACCGTGCTCGTGTTGGCATCGAGCAGGTTGCGCAACGTGACGTCGTCGTCGACCTTGCCCCTCGGGCGGCGGGTCGATCCGAACGCCACCATCTTCGAAGTGGTGAGCTGCAAGTCGGTGGCCGCCCGGGCGAAGAACTCGATGTCTTTCGGGTTCGCGCCCGGCCAACCACCCTCGATGAAGTGCACGCCCAGGAAGTCGAGCTGCTCGGCGATGCGGAGCTTG
>VFMC01000137.1 GCA_006515795.1 Acidimicrobiaceae bacterium
CGGCACCGTCAACTCCGAAGGGCTCTACACGACCCTCACCGTGGGGCCGGTGCTCGTGACATCGCGCAACGAGGGGTCGATCGCGACGATCCTCTTGCGGAACGACCTCGGCGACGACTCCGACGGCGACGGCATCCCCGACACCGTCGAGCGCGCCCTGGCGCTCAATCCGAACAATCCTGCGGACGCAGGAGCGGACTTTGACGGCGACGGGCTTTCGAACCTCGAAGAGTATCGCAACGGCACCGAGATCCGCGTGCGCGACACCGACGGCGACGGCCTGTTCGATGGAGACGAAATCGGGCGCGGCACCAACGCGCTCGTCGCCGACACCGACTCGGACGGGCTCCTCGACCGCGAGGAGGTCCTCCGCGGCACCGATCCCAAGAAGCGCGACACGGACGGCGACGGCCTCTCCGACGGCGTCGAAGTGGCGATCGGGCTCGATCCGCGCGACGCCGACACGGACAACGACGGGGGCAACGATTCGATCGAGGACACCGATGGCGACAACCTTACGAACGCGGACGAGTTGATCGCGTTTACGAATCCCGGCGACCCGGACACGGACGACGACGGCATTCGCGACGGCGAGGAGCTGATCGCCGGCGCCGACACCTTCGTGACCGATCCGGTCGATCCCGACACGGACTCGGACGGAATGAAGGACGGGTGCGAGACCGCCTGCTCGCTCGACCCCACGAGCCCGGCGGACGGACCTCTCGACAAGGACGGCGATGGAGTCTCCAACGCGCTCGAGTGCCAGCGCGGCACGAACCCTTGCCAGTTCAACGACATCCAGGGCCCCAAAGTCGTCTCGGTAACGCCGTCGAGCGGCGCCACGGGCATCGCGACAAACGCCGACGTGGTCATCGTCTTCGACGAGGCGGTCGACCCTGCCACCGTCAATGCGACGAATTTCATCCTGTTCGCGGGGACGACGCGTCTCTCTCCCTCGATCATCCGCTCGGCCGACAACACGACCGTGACTCTCCGTGCGGCCCTTCAGGCCGGGCTGGTTCACTCGGTGTTTGTCACCTCGCGGATCAAGGACCTTCAGGCCAACACGGGGGCGGACTTCACGTCGAGTTTCACGACCGGAGCGCCCCCCGACACCGCCCGACCGACCGTGGGCGCCGTGCGGCCCGGCGCCGGCGCGACCGGCGTCGAACGGACCAAGTGCGTCAGCGTGTTCTTCAGCGAGCCGGTGAATCCGGCCACGGTAACGGATGCGACGCTGCGGCTCCTCCAAGGGGCGACGCCCATCACAACGACGCTCGAGATCGCGGCCGACGGAACGTCTGCCAACCTCTGCCCCACGGCCGCCCTCGCCGCTAACGTGGTCCACACCGTGAGCGCCACAACGGGCATCCAGGATGCCGCCGGCAACACGCTGGTAGCGTTCTCATCGACGTTCACGACCGCCATCGACACGGCCGCCAGCCGGCCCCTGGTCGTGAGTTTCAAGCCGTCCGCGAACCAGACCGCCGTGCCGACCAACGCGCCGGTCCTCGGGCTTTTCTCGGAGCCGATCGATCCGGCCTCGGTGACGGCGACAAGTTTCCTCGTGCGCCAGTCCGCGAACTCGCAGGACATCCCGGGCACGAGGACGCTGGAGCAGGGGAACCGCGTCCTTCGATTCACCCCCACGGGCGCCTATCCCGCCTCCACCGTGATCAACGTTCGCTTCACGGTCACCATCGCCGACGTGGGCGGTGCGACGCTGGCCGCGCAGACGAGCTACAACTTCACGACTGGAGCGGCCAACGACGCGGTGGCTCCAACCGTGATTGCCGTAAGTCCGGTGGCGGGGAGCACCGGCATCGGAACCAACGCGCCGATTGCCGCGCGGTTCTCCGAGCCGCTCAACCCCGTTTCGGTCAGCGGCGCCTCGTTCCGCGTGGCCGACGACTCGGGCGACCTCGTCCCCTGCACGATCACCTTCACGCGCAACGATCAGATCGTCACGTTCGTGCCTCAAGAGGCGCTCAAGCCGAGCACTCTCCACACGGTGACGCTCACGACGGGGCTCATCGACCTCGGCGGAAACGCACTGGCGGAGACCGTCGCGACGTTTACAACCGGCCCTGCCGCCGACGTCGCAGAGCCGCTCGTCGTCTCGGTCAACCCGCCCAACGGCTTCAATCCAACGCCGCAGAACACGCGGATCGCGCTTCTCTTCTCGAAGCCGATCAGCCCGGTCGTCTTGGACTCGACCAGTTTCTTCTTCCGTCGCGGTGCGACCGACCTTGTCGGCACCTTCTCCACGAACGCGCAACGGACGGTGGTCTTCTTCACGCCGAGCCAACCGCTCGATCCAAATGTCGCGCACACGATCCGCGCGGTCCGCACCGAAGTCGTCGATGAGAGCGGCAACCGGCTCAACAACGGCACCGCGGACTTCGCTTCGGGCTTCACCACCGGCAGCACGAGCGACGCCGTCGGTCCCTCCGTGGTCGCGGTCAATCCCCCCAGCGGCGGTTCCGGCGCGGGGGTCAACGCGCCCGTCGTCCTCCGCTTCTCGGAGCCGGTCGATCCGACGTCGATCGGTCCGGCGAGCCTCGTCGTCAGCGCCGGAGGCGTTCCGGTGGCCGGCAGCTACACGCCGTCGCCGGATTTCTCCGTCGTGACGTTCCGTCCCAACCTCATGCTCGCGACGAGCACTCTCTACGCCGTCGCGCTCATCGACGGAACCTACGTCGACCTGGCCGGAAATGCGGGGGCCGGCTTCTCAAGCAACTTCACGACCGCCGGCACAGTGGACCTCGACTTCCCTGTGGTCCTACGGGTCAGCCCCTCCGCTGGCCAAGCGAACGTCCCCACAAACGCGCAGGCGGTGTTCGAGTTCTCGGAGCCGATCAACCCGATCTCGGTGACGTCGGACACGCTGTATGTGAACGTGGGCGGTTTTGGCAAGATGCCGGCGACGATCTCGCTGAGCGCGGACCGACGCAAGGCGATCGTCGCTCCAACCGTCCCGCTTCCCGTGTCGACGGGCCACTCCATCCAAGCCCTGCGCGACATCACGGACGACGCCGGAAACCGCCTCGGCAACGGGGCCAACTTCTCCTCCAGTTTCACGACCGAGTACGTCGCGGACGCGACGCCGCCGGTTCTCGTGATTTCCAACCCCCTCCCGGGCGACGTTCTCGTTCCGATCGACACCGTGATCCAGCTTGAGTTCAGCGAGGCGATGGACGTCACGACGGTGAGCGCGGCGACCGTGGCCGTATCGTTCGGCGGGACCCCGGTCCCCGGAGCGTTCTCCTTCCTTGAACTCAACCACGTCGTCGCGTTTACCCCGTCGGGCGATCTGCCGAGTAATGTCGAGGTGCAGGTGCTCCTGGCCGGGTTGCGAGACCTCACGGGAAACGCGCTTGGCCCGACACCTCCCCTGCGCTTTCGGACCGGCAGCAGCCAGGACAACACGGTGCCCACGGTCGTGTTCACGAACCCGCTCTCGAACGCTGTCGATGTCCCCCTGGATGCCACGATCGCGATCACCTTCTCCGAGGCGATGAGCGGCATCTCCATCGATCCAGGAACCGTCATCGTCAACGCGTCGAATGGCCCGCCCGTGATCTACACCGTCGAGCTGGACCGTGTGCGCGGCCTCGAGGCCACGATCGTCACCGACCGGCCTCTCTTGCCGTTCGTTCGGTACTCGGTCTCGCTCAACGGCCTGATCACCGACCGCGCCGGCAACCGGCTGAGCAACGGCGGCGGGTATGGGTTCTCGTTCACGACCGGCGGCCAGGGCGACGCGACAAGCCCGCACGTGGCCTTCACGAGCCCCCTCGACGGCGCCGTCGATGTCGGCGCCAACACGCCCATCGAAGTCGAGTTCGATGAAGCGATCGACCCGACGACGCTGTCGAACGAGACGTTCTTCGTCACCGCGAACCTGATCGAAGTCCTCGGCAGCTTCAAGCTCGCCGAGAACGGCCGCGTCGCGACCTTCACGCCGTTCAACCTGCTGCCCATGGCGGTGGAGAACGTCGTACGCCTCGACGGAATCACGGACACCGCCGGGAACCCGATCGCCCCATTCACGTTCCAGTTCTCGACGATCGACCGGGGAAACCTCGAGCGCACAGCCGGTGTCCTTGTCACCGCGAGTTCCGAGCTGGGCGGGTACCCTCCGACCCGCGTCATCGACGGAAACGCGTTTTCGGAATGGTTCACGGCCAACAACGACACTACGCCGTCGATCGAGGTGATCTTCCTCGAGGACGTCACCGTCCTGGGCGTGAACGTGCTTCATTCGAGAAACTACCCGGATGGCTATGACTACCTGACGGGAAAGGTCACTCTTCTTACCGGCGACCGCCAGGTGCTCTGGGAGAGCCCGACGTTCAACCTCGACGAGGGCACCTACCAGGACAAACGCCTCGCGGTGCCCGCGATCCAGGCGGTGCGACGCGTCCGGTTTACGGGGATCACCTGGGTTGGTACGCAGCCGGCGCTTTCCGCAGTCGAAGTGATCGGCCGCTTTGGAGACCCGGCCAAGGGGGTCCCCGACTTCCAGCTTCCTGCCGTCGTGAGCATCGACCCCCCCAACGGCGCGGTCGATGTAGCGCCGACGGCGCCGGTTCGGATCACCTTCTCCAAGGCGATGAGCCCGATCACGTTCAACCCGCAGTCGATCTACCTCTACACGAACGAGGCGGGATACTTCCCGATCACGATCGCGCTCGACGCGACGGCTCGCGTCGCCACGTTGACGCCCGTGGACCCGTTCCCCGCCAATATCTACGTCTACCCGCAGGTGACCAGCGCGGTTCGGGACGCCAACGGCAACCCGCTTCCGTTCTTTGGAACGACCTACCGCGTCGCCGCTACCCCGGACGTCGTGGCGCCGACGTTGATCTCGGTTTCGCCGCCACAGGGCGCGACGGGCGTCGAGGTCACGCAGGCGATCGCGCTGACGTTCTCGGAGCCGATCACCCCGCAGACCGTCAACGGGAATAACTTTGGAGTCTACGCCGACGGCACGCGTCTCTCCGTGGGGCTTCAGCGGTCGATCGATGGCCTCGTCGTCGTGATGACCGGCACTTGGACCCAAGGAAAACTTCACACGGTCTACACAACGAGCGGCGTGACGGACCTCTCCGGCAACCCCATCGCGGCGTTCACGAGCCAGTTCACGGCCGACGAGCGGCTCGACCGCACGGTGCCGCGTGTGCTGCAGGTGCGACCGCCGACCGGCGCGACCGACGTTCCGGCCGACTCCACGGTACCCCTCTTCTTCAGCGAGCCGATCGACACGGCGACCCTCGGCTCGGGCTTCTTCGTTTCGAG
>VFMC01000557.1 GCA_006515795.1 Acidimicrobiaceae bacterium
CCAGCCGGGAGGCGGTGGTGGCGGCTCCGTCGGTGTTGATCGAGGATGGTCGTGTCACCGACGAGGTCTTGGAGGCTGTGTTCGACGGCGAGTCGGTGGATCAGGCTGTGGTGGATGCCTTCGTTGCCGAGGTGATGGCCTTGCCGGAGGAGGAGCGGCTTGCGATTGCGGCGGACCTATCGCGTCGTGTCGAGTTGGAGGTGGCGCGGCTGAGCGGCTTGGAAGACGCGCTCGGCGGTACGGCCGCGACCGAGGCCGCGTTGGCGGGCGCGTGGGCACCGGTGAACGAAGCGATCGCAGGTGTCGCGCCGGCGCTGGCTGCTACGTCCGGCGACGGTGACGCGTCGGCATCGCCCGGGTCGACGCAACCGGCGGGGTTTGCTCGTCCGATGGAGGTGCCGGCGCCGAATGGGATGGCGGCGTTCGGGCTCCTCCTCGGCGGGATGGGCTTGGCGCTGATGGTCGACCCGTTGGTGTCGTCTTCGAACGACTTCACCAAGGATCAGTATTCGGAGGGGACGGTGAGTTCGGGCGTCGCGGTGTCGGGCGCGGTGGAGCAGTCGACGCTCACGATGTCCTTCGATGGCACTCAGGATGGCGTCGCTGTCAAGTTCAACGCAGAGGTGGTCGTTCATCCATGTCCCGACCCGTCGGGGAACTTCGACATGACGGCCAAGATCGACGTGAAGACGAGCAAGGGTGGGGTCGGGTCGAACGCAGCGATCGACATGAAGATCAACGGCCAGGTCGATGATGATGCGCACATCGCAAGTTCGACGACGGAGGCCAACACCCAGTGGGCCGACTTTGCCGGCGGGAAGGGTCAGTTCCTCGACTACACGATGGGACTTCCGTCCTCGGGGGACAACACGTTCGTCGTCAACCGAACCGGGGGTGCCGCCGGAACCGACTTCATACGGATGGCCGTGATCATGTCGACGATGTTCGTGTACATGGTGAAGGACAAGATGCTGCAGGCGGCGGAGAACGCGTGGTTGTCGGGTCGTTGCGTTGATCTGAAGGTGACGCCGTCGGCTGGGCCGGATGGGCTGGATCCCGGGCAGGTGGTGTCGGTGTTGGCCGAGCCGCGCAGCAAGATCGACGGTTCGCCAACGGGTGGGAACGTCACCGCGACGATGAAGGCTGGTGTGCAGTCGGTCGAGCCGAACGGTTCGCCGGTACCTGCCGACGCGAACTCGAACTACACCGCCGGCCCCGAACAAGACCAGTCCGGCACCGTCGCTTACGAGTCACGCTCGAAA
>VFMC01000558.1 GCA_006515795.1 Acidimicrobiaceae bacterium
GACCAGGACAACGACGGCGTCCAGGACGCGGGCGAACCGGGCATCATCGGCGTCGCGGTGCAGCTGACCGGCTTCGACGTGAACGGCATCGCGGTGAGCCAGACCACCAGCACCAACCTCGACGGCTCGTACCGGTTCGACGGGCTGGCGGCCGGCACCTACACCATCACCGAAACGCAGCCGGCCAACTACACCGATGGCAAGGACTCGGCCGGATCGGAGGGCGGCACGTCCAGCAACGACAAGACTTCGAATATCGTGCTGGGCACCTCAGTCAACGGCACGTTGGACGCGGGGGAAGTCGGCATTCCGCAAGTCACCCTGTCGCTGCGGAACGCCCAGGGCAGCATCCTCGCCTTCGCTCAGACCGCGCCGGATGGCTCCTACCTGTTCAACCTGACGGCCCTGGGTCTGCCGGCGGGCAGCTACTCGGTGGTCGAGATTCAGCCGGTCGGCTATGGCAGCAGCCTTCCCAGCAACAACACGCGGGCGGTCACCGTACCGAACACCGGCCTCACGAAGATCGACTTCGGCGATACCCTGGGCAGCGTGGGCGGCTTCGTCTATGTCGATACCAACAACAACGGCATCAAGGTGGCCGCGGAGGTCGGCATTCCCGGAGCCACGGTGGTGCTGACGGGTGTCACGATCACTGGTAAAGCCGTCAACTTGACGACGACCACGGGTGTGGATGGCAGCTATCTCTTCAGCGGGCTGCTCGCCAGCAACGCCGCCGGCTACACGATCGCCGAGACGCAGCCGGCCGGCTTCAACGACGGCAAGGACACGCGCGGCACGATCAACAGCGTCAGCGTGGGCACCGCCGGCAACGATGTCATCACCGGCGTCAACCTCGGCGGCGGTCAGAACGGCATCAACTACAACTTTGGGGAACGCAATCCGACGGGCAAGACCTTCGTCGCGGGCCGGGTCTTTGTCGATGCCGACAATGACGGTAAGTTGGACGCCGGCGAAGCCGGCTTGGCGGGTGTCACCATCACCTTGCAGGGCGCTCCCGGCAACCCGACCACTACGACCGACGGCAACGGCAATTACATCTTCACCGGCATCGCCGCCGGCAAGTACACGATCGTCGAATCGCAGCCGACGGGCTTCGACAGCACGACGACAAATACGCTGGCGAACGTCAACGTGCCCGCCGCCGGCCTGGGCAACCAGAACTTCGGCGAAACCCAGAGCAGCCTGAAGGGCTTCGTCTACGTCGATGCGGACAACGACGGCGTCAAGGATGTCAACGAGGGCTCATCACCTTGACCGGCCCGACGACCGGGACCGCGACCACCGCCGCGGACGGTTCCTATAGCTTCACCGGGCTGACCGCGGGTACCTACACCCTGACCGAGACGCAGCCCGCCAACTTCGGCGACGGCAAGGACACCGCCGGCTCGCTGGGCGGTTCGACCGCGGTCGACGATGTCATCGGCAACATTGCCGTGGCCATCGGCAAGAACGGCACCGACTACAACTTCGGCGAGCGGCCCACGGGCCTGAACGGCCAAGTCTTCCTCGATCTGGACAACGACGGCATCGTCGATCCGGGGGAAGTCGGCATCGCCGGGGTCGTCATCAACCTGAACGGCACCGACATCAACG
>VFMC01000138.1 GCA_006515795.1 Acidimicrobiaceae bacterium
CTTCACGTTCTTCATGCCCAAAGATCACGTGCTCTACATGGACGTGAAGTTCCCGCTCACGTCGTACCTCAAGATGCTCGAGGCAACCACCGACGCCGAGCGGCATGCGCACCGCGACCAGTTCCTCCGCGACGTCCGCCTGCGCGTGCGCGAGCTGGCCCGCCGCGAGTACGCCAAGGTCAGCGACAGCGCGACGATCGACCAGGTGCTGCTGTTCCTGCCCAACGAGACGCTCAGCTCGTTCATCCTCGAGCACGATCCGTCGATCGTCGACGACGCGATGAAGCAGAACATCGTGCTGTGCTCGCCGGTCACGTTGCTTGCCTTCCTCGGCCTCATCCGCCAGGCCTTCGACAGCTTCATGATCGAACAGACCAGCGATCAGATCCTCGGCCTGCTCGGCAAGTTCAGCGAGCAGTGGGTCAAGTACACCGATTCGCTCGACACCGTCAAGAAGCGGTTCGACACCGTGCAGCGCGAGTTCGACAACCTGCTCGGCACGCGCAAGCGAGCGCTCGAGCGGCCGTTGCGCGAGCTCGAGAGCATCCGCCGCGAGAAGGGCTTGCCGGTCGACGGTGCGCTGTTCGAGGTCCACGAGCCGACCGCGATCAGCAACGTGCGCGAACTGGGCGCCTGAGCGGGCACACTCACAGGCGATGAGCCAGATCGCGTTCGATCTCGACGTCGACGACGGAGGGACACCCACCTACACCGTCGCCGAGCTCGGCGAGGCGATCAACGGCGCGTTGCGGCGCAGCTTCAGCGACGGGGTGTGGGTGAGTGGCGAGATTCAGGGCTGGAACAAGAGCTCGGCAGGTCACATCTACTTCAACCTCGTAGAGACCGTCGAGCACACCGGTGCCAAGGCCACCCTGCGGGTGGCGTTCTTCGCCGGTGCCCAGCACGGGCCGCGCGATCGCTTTCGACGGGCGGGGCTGAAGCTCGGCGAGGGGTTGCGGGTGAGGGTGTTCGGCACGCTCGACTTCTTCGCCGGTTCCGGTCAACTCACTCTGAAGATGTCCGACATCGATCCTCGGTTCACCCTGGGCGCGCTGGCCCTGCAGCGCGACGACGTGATCCGCCGCCTTGTTGCCGGCGGGTTGTTCGATGCCAATCGGCGCTGCCACCTGTCGCCCGTGCCGCTGCGCCTCGGTGTGGTCGCCCGCGTCGGCAGTGCGGCCTGGGCCGACTTCGTGCACGAGATCGAGCGCAGCACGTTCGGGTTCCACCTCGTCGTCGCCGACGTTCGGGTGCAGGGCGAAGCGGCGGTCACGATGGTGAGCGGTGCGATTCGCGAGTTCGGCCGGCGGCGCGACATCGATGTGGTGGTCGTGATCCGCGGTGGTGGTGCCCGCACCGAGCTGGCCACCTTCGATCACGAAGCCATCGCCATGGCCATCGCCGAATCGGCGCGGCCAGTGTTCACGGGGCTCGGCCACGAGATCGATCGCAGCGTGGCCGACGCCGTGGCCTTCCGCGCCTTGAAGACACCCACCGCCTGCGCGGCGTCGTTGGTCGAGCGAGTCGCCGAGTACAACGGCGCCGTAGAGGAGTGCTGGCAGGTCATCTGCAGTCGGGCCGACCATGCAACGGTGCGGCACAGCGAGCGGATCACCGAGGTGGCGGCGGGGCTCGGCGTGCGCGCCACGTCGGCTCTCGATCGAAGCGAGGAACGGTTGCACCACCGAGGTGGGCGCGTTCGCGAATCGGCCATGCGTGCGGTGGCGCAGTCAGCGGCCCATCTCGCCGTAGCCGCGGCGGCGATCGGCCGTTCACCGGCGCGCCTCGACGTCGAGCTTCGCACCGTTGCCGGCCTCGAGACCCAGCTCCGGCTGCTCGATCCGGTCAACACGATGGCTCGTGGATGGAGCATCACTCGTGGTTCCGACGGGCGCGCGATCCGCGATGTCGCCGTCATCCACTCCGGCGATGTGCTCGTCACATCGTTCTCCACCGGTACGGCCACGAGCCGAGTCGAGTCCACCGAGCGCCTCGCCGCCCCTCACCCCGTCAAGGAGCCCGCCCCATGAACGCACAAGCCGCCAACCAACCCGCCGATCCGGCTGCCGGCCAAGTTGCCGACCAAGTTGCCGGCCAAGTCGCCGTTCAAACCGATGCCGTCGCCGACGGGTACGCCAGCGCGTTGGCCGAGCTGGAGGAGATCCTCGGGCAGCTCGAGCGCTCCGACGTCGATGTCGACACGCTCGCCACCCAGGTGCAGCGCGCCTCCGAGCTGATCTCGTTCTGCCGCGAGCGCATCGCCAACGCTCGCCTGCGCATCGATCAGGTCGTGGCCGGTCTCGACGACTGAACCGGCTCACCCATCGTCGGCGGGCGCCTCATCGCCCGGGTTCTCCGCGATCGGCACCGTAACCACGTGTGCGGTCACCGAGCCCTCCGGCATCGCCTCGGGTGGGCGAAGCCGCGCCCACGGTTCGGCGCCTGCCAGCCAGCTGTGGCTCAGTACGGCGTCGACGGAGCCGGCGATCCGGACATGGTCGTAGAGCGCACTCGGCGCGGCGTCGGCCGGGGCCCATTCGATGATCGCCAGGTCGTCGAGGCGGGCTCGGGCGAGGCCCTGTTCGGGCGGTAGGAGGCGGATGAACAATCCCACCGCGACCACCGATTCGGGCACCGTCACGTCGAGGCGGAACGACCGCCACTCTGCGTCCGGGTGATCGACGAGCGTCTCCAAGGTCTGCACGACAGACGATCCGCGGGTGTCCTGGTACCAGCTCAGCTGAACGATCACGGTGGCATCGCCGACGGTGCTGACCATCCCGGTGATCGATAGTTCGGTGCCTGGCGACACGAGAACGCGGTGCAGTGGAGTGAGCGCTGCGTCGTTGGCCCGACGTGAGTCGCGGCTCAACTCGACGCCGCTGGCGCCGCGATACGCAGCACGTGCACTCGTTCGGCGGTCGTCGCCGGAGAGCTCCCAGAACGATCCGTTGCGGCGATCGGGGTCGACCGCCTCGTTCTCGAAGGTGCCGAACGCGAGCAGGTCGCGTCCGTGTTGCGCAGCTCCTGTGCTGTTCGGGTCGATGGCCGAGATGCTGGTGCCATCGTGGATCCGCATGATCGTCCCCGGTTCGTCGCCGCCGGCCAACGACACGGTCTGGTTGTTGGGTAGAGCCGCGCCGGCGAGGTCGACCTCCATCGCGCCGTCCTCGATGAGGAACGGGCCGGGGGCGCGCCCGGCCGCCTCCCTGGCCACGTGCACGGCGCGGGCGCCGGTGAGGCCGCGTGGGAGGTACCGCTCGATCATCAGTGGTTCCGCGTAGGCCCGCACGACCTCGTCGTCGCGAACTCCGACGGCGAGCAGGTAGGAGCCGAACGTCGGCCACACCGACTGGTCGAACACGAAGTTGCCCATCGTCCAGGCCGTCAGCGCACCGTTGGTCCAGTCGAATCCGCCGGTCACATGCGGGTGGTGGTTCACCACCACGCGGGCGCCGGCCTCGCGCGCCGCGTGCGACAGCTGTTGCACGTTGGCAGACGGCTCGCGCTGGTACTCGAAACCGCCATGGATCGAGAACACGACGGTGTCGTTGGCCGCTGCGGCCGCGGCCACCCTTGTGCGAATCTGCTGCTCGTCGCATCGCGCCGCGCCACCCTTGCCGGGCCCGGCCACGTAGGACACGGCGTGCTCTTCGCCGGTCACCGTGGTGCAGCCGAGGAAGGCGATGGTCGTGTCGCCCACCTTGGCCACAGCCGGCGCCCAGGCTTCCTCCTCGGTGAGGCCGGCGCCGTAGTGCGCCAAGCCCTCGGCATCGAGCGCTGAAATCGTGCTCGTCACCCCGGCCTCCATCGCGTCGTACAGGTGGTTGTTGCCGAGATCGACCACGTCGACGCCGGCCGCGCGGAGCGCCGCCGCGGCCGCCGGCTCACTGGCAAAGGCGAACTCCTTGGTGGGATGCAGTCGGTCCGGTCGCGGTTCGTCGAGCGGGAATGTGGGGTCGTCGATGAGAGGTGTCTCGAGGTTGACGATGGTGAGGTCGGCCGCTGACAACAGCGGCTCGATCGGTCGGAGCAGCTCGAAGTGCTCGGCCAGTCCGGCGTCCGTCGTGAGCAACGCGTCGGAGGGGTCGCCATCCTCGTTCGGGTCGTAGAACCGCCTGCCGAACATCACGTCGCCGGTGAAGTGCATGGTGACGGTGCTACCCGGGTCCGGGGTGAGTCGGATGAGGACGGGCTCGCCACGCCGGGCGGCGCGCACGCGGGTCTCGAAGTCGGGATGGGTCGCGGTGACCCACTCGTTGTCCTCGTCGGCATCCAGCTCGAACGTCCCGTCGCCGGCCGTGACCGCCTCGTCGTCGCCGTTCGACACGGTGGCACCAGCAACCGGAAGTCCGCCCTGGCTGATCACGGTGCCGCTGATCACCGGCGTCGGTTCGACGAACACCGCCCGGCCGGCCACCACCAGGGCCGCACACACGGCGAGCACGACCACGACGGTGACGATCGTTCGTCGGCGAGCGGTGCGTGGCGCGTCCTCGGCGTGTGACACCGATGGAGGGTAGTGGCGGGGCGCCTGCCCGGACGCGGACCTGCCGCAGTGGGATCGTGCACCGGATTGCCACGCCGTAGTGCACGGAAGGGAAACGGGACCTAGCCTCGCCCTGGTGTCCAGCCTCGTTCCTCCGTCGTCGCTCGCGCTGGTCGCGGCGAGAGTCGACGACCGCCTGCGTGAGCTGCTCGACCTGGAACAGGCGCGCTGGACGGCGTTCGACGCCGACCTAGCCGAGCCGCTCGGCGAGATCGGGCGGCTCGTGCTCGCCGGCGGGAAGCGGCTCCGACCTGCGTTCACGCACTGGGGGTTCGTCGGCGCCGGCGGCGATCCGGGCGATCCGGTGGTGGTGGATGCCGGCGCCGCCTTCGAGTTGATGCACGCCTTCGCGCTGTTCCACGACGACGTGATGGACGATGCCGCGACGCGTCGCGGCTCGCCCACGACTCACGCGGTCTTCGCCGCCGAGCATGCCCGCAACGGATGGGCCGGCGAGCCGCGGCGGTTCGGCGACGGAGTCGCGATCCTGGTGGGCGACCTTGCGTTCGTCTATGCCGACCAGTTGCTGCGCGGTGTGTCGCCAGAAGCCTGGGCGATCTGGAACGAGCTCAGGATCGAGCTCAACGTCGGCCAGGTTCTCGACATCTTGGGGAGCGCTCGCCGCGATCGCCGGCCCGACAAGGCATCGCGCATCTGCCGCTACAAGAGCGGCAAGTACACCATCGAGCGACCGCTGCACCTCGGCGCCGTGCT
>VFMC01000559.1 GCA_006515795.1 Acidimicrobiaceae bacterium
GATGCCGCTCGAGCTGTACGCCATCTCCCACCCGGGCTCCGCGCAGATCCTCTCGGTGGCGTAGTACACGCCTGCCCGATCCGCGCTGGTGCATTGAAGGGGGCTCGCCGGCATGTCGACGCGTGGGTCGCTGCCGACGAAGCAGAACGCGTCCGCGTCGTCGACGCAGAGGACGCCGGCGGTGTCCCGGTCGATCACGTCGAGCGTCGCGGGCAGCTCGCTGCACTCGTGACGTGTGTACCTCGGAGGCGGCGGCGGTGCCCCGAGATCGACCGCCGACACCTGGAACGTCCATCCCGCCTGCACCGGGATCGGCCGGAGCCCCGGGAAGAGCATCGTGCTCGAGGTCTGATCGATCAGACCGACGTACACCTGGTTCGCGAAGAGCCCGCGTGCCGCGAGCGCGTCGATCGCGGCGCGCGGCACGAGCGGCGTCGCGCGACGGCCCGTGGTGCCGTCGATCGGGATCGACTCGCGCGGGACGATCCGGATGATCCCCGACTCGCCGGTGGTGCTCGCGTCACCGACGGCGGTGACGTAGACGTAGAGGTAGCCCCACGTGCCGTCGGGGAACGAGACGGTCGTCGCGAGGCCTGCGTCCATGCCGAAGATGAGCGCGAGGTCGCCGGCCTCGGACCGGCGCGACTGCGGCACGACCGTCTCCACCACCGGTGCAGGCGCGCCCGGCGGCGTCCCGGTGACGCGCAGGAACGCGCCCGCCGTCTGGAACACGCCCGCGCCCGAAGTGAGCCCCGAGGTCGCATAGCGCGTCCCGTCGAACGTCGCCGTCCCCGACTGCACCACGGTGCCCGGCGGATCGACCGCCTCCAGCGTGATCGCCGGCGGCCCTTCGTTGCTCCGGAACGTCGTCACCTCCGCGAACATCGACGTCTCGCCGTCGAGATCGGAGAACCCCGCGAGCGTGTCGTCGTGCGCGTGGATCACGTTGGCGACGAGGCCCGGCATCTCCGTGCTCTCCTGGAGCGTGCCGCCGACGGCCACCAGCCGGCGGTTCACCGCGAGCAGGATGGCATCCCGCCGCTCGATCACCGTCGTGTCGTCGACGCAGTCGACGAAGCCGTACGCGAAGACGTCGATATCGCCCCCGGAGTAGTCGACGCCTACACGGGGATTGCCTGTGCCGGCGCGGACGCAACCGAACGTCGGCGGCGGAACCACGTCGTTCACTCCTGGTTCGATGCCGAACGCGACCCGGTGACCGTTCACGGATGAACCGAACAGCACGCCCAGAGACTCGTC
>VFMC01000560.1 GCA_006515795.1 Acidimicrobiaceae bacterium
AGCGGTGGGCCGAAGTGATCGGCGCCGACGACGGTGTCGAGCACCGACCTCAGGTTCCGGCACTCGGCGCGGCCGGCGTCCGTGAGGGGCACGTCGGTGCGCCCGGTGTGTCGGCCACGCTGTGACCACTCCGTCGCCCCGTGTCGAACGAGGATCACCCGCGATGGGGTTCCAGAGCTCATCGGGCGCAGCGTAGATGACCGCCCCGAGTGCGGCTCGACCCACCGGTACGGGTCGCTGACGGCACCGACTCGCTAGCCTGGGCTGACGACGTTCCTCGAGGGGAATCAAATGCTTGACGACCGCAAGACAGCCATCCTGAAGGCGATCGTTCACGAGTACATCGCCACGGCTCAGCCGGTGGGCTCCACCCACATCGCCGACGCGCCAGGGGTGCACGTCAGCTCGGCAACGGTGCGCAACGAGATGGCGGTGCTCGAGCAGGAGGGCTACCTCGTCCAGCCGCACACGTCGGCCGGTCGCATCCCGACCGACAAGGGCTACCGGTTCTTCGTCGATCACATGGCCGAACCGGGCCTGCTCGACGAGGCGAGCGCCCGTCAGGTCGGCCTGTTCTTCGACGCCACGCACGGACGGCTGGAGGAACTGCTGCACCAGACGTCCAACCTCCTCGCCCAGCTCACCCATCACGCCGCGGTGGTCGTCGGCCCGGCTGCCGATCGTGCGGTGGTCCGCTCGGCTCAGGTCGTCGGGTTGTCGGCGCGGGTCGCCGTCGTGGTCGCGGTGCTTTCGAACGGATCGGTCGAGAACGAGACGATCGAGCTCGCCCAAGACGTTTCCGAGGTGCGCATGTCCGCCGCGTCCGCGCACTTGCAGCACGTGCTCGCCGGCCGTTCCATCGAGTCGGCCGACCTGCGGTCGACGGGTGATGCCGATGTCGACACAGTGTGCGCGGCGGCGCATCGGGTGCTCCTCGGCGCCGGCCACCGCGAGTCGGTGTTCGTCGGTGGTACCTCGGTGGTCGCGCAGTCCTTCGAAGCCGTCGAGACCGTTCGTGCGGTGCTGCACACGCTCGAGCAGCAGTACGTGATGGTGTCGCTCGTGCGCGACGTGCTCGACCGCGGGCTGTCGGTGGCGATCGGCGCAGAGCACGGCGTCCAACCGCTGGCGGCCTGCTCTGTCGTGGTGGCGCCTGTGGTGGTGGATGGCGAGCATCTCGGTACCGTGGGCGTCCTCGGGCCGACGCGGATGAACTATCCGCAAGCGTTGGCGACCGTCGAAGTGGTCAGTCACCGCC
>VFMC01000139.1 GCA_006515795.1 Acidimicrobiaceae bacterium
CACGACGGCGCCGGGCGAATGCACGCTCGACGAGCCGTTGAAGATCGGCTACGCGGCCGACTTCGACCTCGGCGGAATCGGTGACGTGCCGGCAACGAGCGCGGCGCAGTTCATCGTCGACCAGGTCAACTTGGCCGGCGGCGTCGGCGGCAAGCCGGTCGAGTTCGAGATCAAGCAGATCAGCCAGACGCCACCCGACTACGCCGCCGCCCAGCGCGCGGTGCAAGAGCTCATCGACGGCGGCGCCGACATCCTGCTCGGCCCCCCCTTCTCCGACTACGGCCTGCCCTTGCTGGAGGTCACCAAGGGAGCGCTGCCGGTGCTGTTCGTCACCTCGACGGAGATCACCTTGAGCGACCCGTCGCAGGGGTCGTTCCTAGTGTCGTTCAACGACCGGGTGCAGGCCTCGGCGGCCGCCGAGTTCGCCACGAAGCAAGGCTTCAAGTCGGCCGTCACGTTGTCCTCCGCCGACATCCCGTACCTCAACATCACGACATCGGCCTTCGCCGAGGTCTTCAGCGGTGCCGGTGGCACGGTCGACACCGACCTGTCGTTCAACCTCGGTGACACCGACTTCTCGTCGCAGGTCAACGAGATCGCGGCGATGGACCCACAGCCCGACGTCGTCTACTCGGCGTTCTTCCTCCCCGAAGCCGGAGTGTTCCTGAAGCAGCTCCGCGTGGCCGGCGTCACGTCGACCGTGATCAGCGCCGACGGGCTCGACGCCAGTGCCATCTGGACCATCGGGGCCGATGCCGAAGGAGTGTTCTTCACCACCCACACCTTCCCGGGTGAGGGCAACAAGGTGCAGGCCTTCCTCGACGACTACGCGAAGTCGGGCCTCCCGATCATCGAAACCGTGTCGTTCGGTGCGCTCGGCGCCGATGCGGCACAGATCGCGATCGGGGCCACCGAGGCTGCGTGCTCCACCGACGGCAAGGCGCTCATCGACGCGATCTCCAACCTCACCGTCGATGTCACGACGGGAACCACGAGCTACGTCGGTTCCGAGGGCACGCCGAAGCGCGACGTTTCCATCCTCACCGTGACCAACGGTGCGCCGGTCCTCGCAGATGCCTTCTACCCATCAGTGATCGCGGCCGGCTGATCACACCGATGTTGGCGGTCGACGAGGTCACCACGAAGTACGGCGCGCTCACCGCGCTGCACGCTGTCTCACTCCACGTGAACGAGGGAGAACTGGTGGCCCTCGTCGGCCCCAACGGTGCCGGCAAGACCACATTGCTGTCGACCGTCGTCGGGCTGCTGCGACCGACGGGTGGCACGGTGCGCTTCGATGGCCGCACCATCAACGGGCTCGACCCGGCGGCCCTCGTGGCCGCCGGGCTGGCCCTCGTACCGGAGCGCCGGCGGATCTTCAAAGACCTCTCGGTGGCCGAGAACCTCCGGCTTGCCGGCGTCACGGCGAAGGCGCCGGACCGCAAGCAGAGGATGGAGCAGATGGCCGAGCTGTTCCCGGCGCTGCACGAGAAGTGGGACCTGTCGGCGGGGTTCCTGTCGGGCGGTCAGGCACAGCAACTGGCCGTTGCCAGGGCGCTGATGTGCGACCCGAAGCTGTTGCTGCTCGACGAGCCGTGCCTCGGGCTGGCGCCAACCATGGTCGACGTGATCTTCGATCTGTTGCAGCGGCTGCGGTCGCAGGGACGAACCGTGCTCGTGGTGGAGCAGCAGGCGCAGCGCGTGCTCGGCATCGCCGATCGTGGCTACGTGTTGCGCACCGGCACGGTCGTCGCCGAGGGCGCCGGGCCCGAGCTCGCCTCTCGCGCCGACCTGTTCGAGACCTACGTCGGCGGCTCATGAACACGTTCGTCCAGAACCTCATCGATGGCCTCGGCAACGGCAGCACCTACGCCCTCCTGGCGGTGGGCGTGTCGATGTTGTTCGGCGTGATGCACCTGGTGAACTTCGCCCACGGCGAGCTGCTCACGGTGTCTGCGTACGTGATCTACGGGCTGCGCAGCAAGGACGTTTCGTGGTGGATCACGGTGCCGATGGCGATCCTCGGCGCCGTCGCCCTGTCGGTGGCCATCGAGTTCACGGCGTTCCGCCGGGTGCGAACGGCGAGCGCGTTCACCCTGCTGCTCACCTCATTCGCGCTCGAGATCCTTTCGCATGCGGTGTGGCGCATCGGCGTCTCGTCGAAGCCGCGTCGTTACGCGACGCCGGAGATCGCCTTCAAGACGTTCGACCTCGGCCCCTACCGCGTCGAGGTGTGGGATGTCATCAGCATCGTCGTCGCGGTGCTGTGCTTCGTCGGTACGGCGATCATGTTGCGCAAGACCCTGTTCGGTCTCTCGATCCGAGCCGCGTCGGAGGACTTCGACGCCGCCCGGTTGATGGGGGTGAAGGCGAACAGGGTCATCTCGGGCGCCTTCGCGTTTGCGGGGCTGCTGGCCGGAATCGCCGGCGCGCTCTATCTGCTGCGGCGCGGGCAGGCCGATCCGCGGATGGGCGCCGAGCCACTGCTGAAGGCTGTCATCGCGGCGATCATCGGCGGCCTCGGCAGCTTGAAGGGTGCAGTGGTCGGCGGCCTCGCCCTCGGGGTGGCCGAGGTGTACTTCCGATCGTTTCTACCCAACGATCTCCAGGGCCTCACCGATGCGTTCGTCTTCGTGCTGATCGCGGCACTGTTCGTGGTGCGACCGCAAGGCCTGTTCAACGTGCAGACCGCGGAGCGGGTGTGATCAGCGATCGGCGTCGTGTGGCGCTCGGCTCGTTGGGCGGCAACCTCGTGCTCGTCGCCCTGGTCGTGGTGGGCGGCGTGGTGTACGCGGCGTTCGGCAGCTCGGCACGAGATGCGCTGATCACCGACCTGCTGATCAACCTGGTGATCGTCATCGGGTTCCAGATCTTCATCGGCAACACCGGGGTGCTGTCGTTCGGTCACCTCGGCATCGCCTCGCTCGCCGCATACGTGATGGCCCTCCTGGCGATTCCGGCGGCGCGGAAATCCGTGCTCATCCCCAACGCCCCGTGGGGCATCCCCGACATCGAGGTCGACCCTCTGCTGGCGACGGTCATCGGGATCGGAGTGGCCGTAGTGGTGTCGGCACTGCTCGCCGCGGTCGTGGCGCGCACGTCGGGGCTCTCCGCCACGATGATCACGCTCGCGTTCCTGTTCGTCGTGCGCCAAGTGGCCGAGAACTGGAAGGATCTCACCAACGGCGCCGGCAACCTGTCGAGCGTGCCCCGCCTCGACGGCAACGGGTGGGCCATCGTCGGGGCGGTGCTCGCCGTGTTCGTGGCGGTCTCGTTCCGGGCCAGCAAGGTGGGTCGTCTGGCGGTGGCCACGCGTGAGGATGAGCTCGCCGCAGGCGCGATGGGCATCGACGTGTTCTCGCCACGCTTCATCGCCTTCGTCGTGAGCGGAGCAGTCGTCGCCGTCGGGGGGATCCTCAGGGTGCAGTCGCTCGGTTCGCTCGGGCCATCGCAGTTCAGCTTCGACTTCACGATCCTGATCCTGGCGATGCTCGTCGTTGGTGGCATGCGCACGGTGAGCGGTGCGATCGTCGGAACGGCGTTCATCACCATCGGCAAGGAGATCACCCGGTTCCTCGGCGATGGCCCACACTTCCTGGGTTTCGAATGGCCGGTGGTCGATGGGCTGCCCGACCTCTTCCTCGCCGGATCGCTGCTCGTAGTGCTTCTGCTGCGACCGAGCGGTCTGCTCGGCGAGTACGACGTCGGCACGTTCGTGGCGGCACAGCTGTCGCGGTCGGGCAGGCGCAGCAGTGGCCCAGCCGCGTCAGCGATCGCGAGTGCGATAGCGCCGGATCACTCCGACGCGGTGCTGCGAACGAACTGCCTGGGCGTCACCTTCGGCGGCTTCACCGCGGTCGACAGTGTCACGATGTCGGTCGAGCCGGGCCGCATCCATGGGCTGATCGGCCCCAACGGCGCCGGCAAGACCACGCTCATCAACGTGCTCACCGGCGTTGTCGAGCCGACATACGGCACCGTCGAGATCGGGGGCCGCGAGCTCACCGGGCCGCCCCACAGCCGCGCCCGTCAGGGCATCAGCCGGACCTTTCAGAACCTCCGCGTGTTCGGCGCGCTGTCGGTCCGCGAGAACGTCGCGGTCGCCGATCTGGTGGCCCGACAGCACCGTGTCGACCGGGCCGGCCCGGGCGTCGACGCGCTGCTCGAGCTGTCGGGCCTCACGGCGATGGCAGATCGGCCGGCATCCACGCTCGACTACGGAAACCAGCGGCGACTCGAGATCGCGCGTGCAGCAGCGCTGCGGCCCGACTTCCTGCTGCTCGACGAGCCGACCTCGGGCATGAGCGAGGCGGAGTCGCGTGAGATGGTCGACCACGTGCGTCGCATCGCCACCGCGGTCGGCGCGGGGGTGCTCGTCATCGACCACGATCTCGGATTCATCACCAGCATCTGCGAGCACATCACCGTGCTCGACCAGGGTGCCGTGCTCGCCGAGGGCACGCCCGACGAGGTGCAGAGCGATCCTCGGGTGATCGAGGCGTATCTTGGCACGCAGGGCGCTTGAGGTCGGTTGGCGCCGGCGCCTTTGATCTGAACCAGAGAGGGGCATCGTGGCCCGAACACCGACAACACCTTCAACACCGACAACACCGACAACGCCGAACGGCGCCGAGAATCGCTACGGCCAGCGTCCGGTGAAGCGCGAGCGCTTCGCCGAGGAGGTGGCCACCGAGCTGCGCGAGATGATCCTGTCGGGTCGGCTGTCGCTCGGTGAACGGATCGATCAGGACGCGGTGGCCGAGGCCCACGGCATGAGCCGGTTGCCGGTGCGCGAGGCGCTGATCGCGCTGGAGCAGGAGGGCCTCGTGGTCAACACGCCCCGCCGCGGTGCCTACGTCGCCGAGCTGGCGCCCGAGGACGTGCACGACCAGTACGAGGTGTACGGCCTCGTCGCCGGTCTCGCTGCCGCGCGTGCCGCCGAGCGATTGACGATCGAGCAGCTAGCCGACCTGCGCGGGGCTCACGAACGGTTCATCAAGGCCAAGGGCGGTGCCGCGCAGCAGCGGTCGAACGAGGAGTTCCACCGCATCATCAACCACGCGGCCGGCAGCCGGCTGCGCTCGGTGCTGGGGTTGCTGGCCCGCAGCCTGCCGTCGCATCACTACATGTTCGACAGCGCGTGGGCAAAGCTCGCCGCCGTTCACCATGAGCGCGTGTTGCTGGCGATCGAGCGACGCGACCCGGTGGGCGCACGCGCGGCGATGACCGAGCACCTGGTGGCGAGCGGTCATCACCGCCGAACGGCACCGCGAAGTTGAGGGCGCGATAGGTGTTCACCCAGACCGTGCCGGCGTCGAGACGGTCGGCCACCCGGTGGGCGCGGCGCACGTCGTTTGTCCACACCCCGGCGGCGAGTCCGAAAGGTGTGTCGTTGGCGATCGCCAACGCCTCGTCATCATCGTCGAACCGGATCACCGCGAGCACCGGGCCGAACAGCTCGGTCTGGGCGATGGCCATCGAGTTGTCGACGCCGTCGAGCACGGTCGGGGGGTAGAACCAGCCCTCGTCGGGTCGGTCACCTGCCGGTCCGCCGCAGCGCACGGTCGCACCGTCGCGCACTGCCGCTTCGACCCTGCCGACGACCCCGTCGAGGATCTTGGTCTGCGACAGCGGGCCCATCTCGGTGTCGATCGACAGCGGGTCGCCCAGCTTGATCGACGCGGCCCGTGCCGCGATCCGCTCGGTGAGCTCGTCGGCCACGGATCGGTGCACGACGAGCCGGGACCCGGCGACGCAGGTCTGGCCTGCTGCCGCGAAGATGCCGGCGATGATGCCGTTCACCACGTTGGCCACGGTCACGTCCCCGAACACGATGTTGGCCGACTTGCCGCCCAACTCCAGCACCACCGGCTTCAGGCCGCTCGCCGCCCGGGTTGCCACGGCCCGTCCCGACTCCGGTCCACCGGTG
>VFMC01000140.1:0-818 GCA_006515795.1 Acidimicrobiaceae bacterium
AGGCGTGCTGGGCACTCGAATCGCACACCGACGAGGTGGCCAAAGCAGCCGGACTCGATCCCGTCGAGTTCCGGCGACGCAATGCGGTCGACACCGGGGTCGAGGGCCCCAGCGGCCAGACCTACGGTGAGATCGGTTTGCAGCAGTGCATCGAGGCCGCGACCGCGGCGGCCGGGTACGGAGCCGAGCTCCCCGACGACGAGGCGATCGGAGTCGCCATCGGTTGGTGGCCGAGCTTCTCGATGCCATCGGGCGCCTACGTGAAGATCGATGGAGACGGCTCCGGGCAGATCATCACCGGCGCCCAGGAGTGCGGCACCGGCGCGGTGATGACCCTGCGCCAGCTCGCCGCCGAGGAGCTGGGCATGGACCAGACGAGCTTCGAGCTCGTGTACCAGGACACGTCGGTGGCCCCGTACGACATGGGCGCCACTGGTTCGCAGACGTTGTTCAACAACGGGCGCGCGGTGGTGGCAGCCGCCGGCCAGGTGGCCGAGCAACTGCGCAAGCTCGCCGCCGATCGGCTCGAGGCCGCCGAGAGCGACATCGTGCTGGCCGATGGTCACGCCTACGTGACAGGTTCACCCGACGCCCGGGTGTCAATCGTCGAGCTTGCCGGCATCGCCGCCGGCGGGGAACTGCTCATCGGTCACGGTTCCGGCACTCCCCCACCTGCGCCACAACTGGCCGGCTCGAGCTGCGTCGGTGACGTCGGCATGGCCGCCTTCGTCGCCCCCCAGTTCTCATGTCATGCGGTGCGGGTGCGCCTCGATCGCGACACCGGCGTGGTGCGGGTGGTGCAGGTGAACACCGCTCAC
>VFMC01000140.1:842-1547 GCA_006515795.1 Acidimicrobiaceae bacterium
TCGCGACACCGGCGTGGTGCGGGTGGTGCAGGTGAACACCGCTCACGACTCGGGCACGATCATCAACCGGACCGGCGCACTCGGCCAGGTCGAAGGAGGCGTGATGATGGGGATCGGCCAGGCGCTGACCGAGGGCACCGTGTACGACGCCGATGGCCGCCAGCGCAACGCCGGTCTGCTCGAGTACAAGTTGCAGACTTGCGCCGATGCGCCTGACATCCACACCCACTTCGTTCAGATCGCCACGCCCGATGCCGGCCCGCGTGGGGCCAAGGGGCTCGCCGAGGCGCCCAACGTTGCCACCGCCGCGGCCATCTCGAACGCTCTCGCTCGCCTGCTCGGCACGCCGGTGCGGCGGCGGCCGATGACCGCCGAGCGCGTCTGGGAGGCGATGCAGCCATGAGGTTCGTCACTGCACTCACGCTCGACGAGGCGCTCGCCGCGCTCGCCGACGGCGCCCGGCCGATCGCCGGTGGCAGCGATCTGATGGTGGGTCACCGCCAAGGCAAATCGCCCCTGCCCGGTTACGTGGTCGCGATCGACCGGATCGAAGCTCTCCGCCGAGTCGACGGGGGCACCGATCACCTCACGATCGGCGCGCTCGTGTCGCACCACACCATCGAGACGCATCCGCACATCGCCGAGCGCTACTCGGCCCTCGCCGATTCGAGCTCGCTCGTCGGGTCACCATCCACGCGCAACGTC
>VFMC01000140.1:1624-6877 GCA_006515795.1 Acidimicrobiaceae bacterium
CTGGTGGTGCTCGCCGCGGAGGTCGTGCTGCAGAGCGTTGGCGGGACCCGGGTGGTGCCGGTCGGCGAGCTCTGGACCGGCCCCGGTCGTACCACGGCTCGGTCCGACGAGCTGTGCACCGCGATCCAACTACCGCGGCCGGTTGCCATGTCGGGCAGCGCCTACGTACGTCTCGAGTATCGACGGGCGATGGAGATCGCCGTGGTCGGCGCAGCCGCCAACGTGGCCCTGGCCCACGACGGCACCCTCACCGGAGTCGCCGTTGCCCTCACCGCCGTGGCGCCGACGATCATCGCCGTCACCGGCCTCGAGGGGCTGCTCGGCCGCCCGGTCGACGCGGCGATGTGCGCCGCCATCGGCGAGCTCGCCTCCGAACAGGCCCGCCCGATCAGCGACCTGCGTGGCTCGGATCGCTACCGCCGCCACTGCGTCGGTGTGATGGCCCGGCGGGCGGCCGAAGCTGCATCACGGCGTGCCCGTGGCGAGACCATCGCCGTTCCCGTCAATCGCTCACTCGGAATCGGAGCTGCATCATGAACTCCCACGACTCGCCGCGAGCAGACATCGTGCTCACTGTCAACGGCAGGCAGTACCCGGTCACGATCGACCCGACCCGCAACCTGCTCAACACGTTGCGCACCGAGGTGGGCCTCACCGGGACGAAGGAGGGTTGCGACGATTGCGAATGCGGTGCCTGCATGGTGCTCCTCGATGGTCAACCGGTGAACTCTTGCTCGTACCTGGCGGTGCAGGCCGAGGGCCGCGCGATCACCACCATCGAAGGCGTCATGACCGGCGACGAGCTCCATCCGCTGCAGCGCAACCTGCTGGAGGAGGGCGGCGTGCAATGTGGGTTCTGCACCCCGGGAATGATCATCTCGGCCACCGCCTTGTTGGCCCGCAGCTCAACTCCGTCCGACGAGGAGATCCAGATCGGGCTGTCCGGCAACCTGTGCCGCTGCACCGGCTACGCGAAGATCATCGCCGCGGTCCGGCGCACCGCCGTCGAGCTAGCGGCGGAGTTGGACGCGCCCTGACAGGATCGACGAGCGCTAAACTGATCGAACGTTCAGCCTGATCGGCAGGCCGAGCGACGAGGGGGTCGCGATGAACTGGGACGTCTTCATCACGTGCGCTGTCACCGGTTCCGGGGTCACCGCGGGCAAGAGCCCGCACGTGCCCGTCACCCCCGAGCAGATCGCCGCGTCGGCCATCGCCGCGGCCGAGGCCGGCGCCGCCGTGGTGCACATCCACGTGCGCGACCCGCACACCGGGTTGGGCTCGCGCGACACCGCGCTGTACGCCGAGGTCGCCGAGCGCATCCGCGACAGCGGGGTCGACGTGGTGCTCAACCTCACTGCCGGCATGGGCGGCGACCTGGTTCTCGGCGGTGACGAGCACGTTCTCCCGCCGAATCCCGATGGAACCGACATGGCCGGTGCTACGGAGCGCCTCGACCACGTGCGGGCGATCATGCCCGAGATCTGCACGCTCGACTGCGGCACGATGAACTTCGCATCTGGCGGCGACTACATCATGGTCAACACTCCGGGCGTGCTGCGGTCGATGGCCAGGCAGGTGCAGGCGCTCGGCGTGCGCCCCGAGCTGGAGGTGTTCGACACGGGCCACCTCGTGCAGGTGAAGGAGCTGATCCACGACGGGTTGCTCGACGATCCGGTGATGATCCAGCTGTGCATGGGCATCGCCTACGGCGCACCCGACGATCCGAACACGTTCATGGCCCTGGTGAACAACCTGCCGAACAACTGCGTGTTCTCGGCGTTCTCGATCTCGCGGATGCAACTGCCCTTCGTCGCCATGGCGGCACTCGCCGGCGGCAACGTGCGCGTCGGCCTGGAGGACAACCTCTACCTCGGGCCGGGGCACAAGGCCACCAACGCCGAGCTCGTCTCCAGGGCCAGGCTGTTGTTGGAGGGCATGAACGTACGAATCGTCGGCCCCGCAGAAGTGCGTGACAAGCTGAAGCTCGTCAAGCACTGAGCCACGAACCGCCGAACCATCGAACCGCCGAACCATCGAACCGCCGAGGGGACACCATGGCCGACAACATCGTCCACCACGGGTTGGAGGGCGTCATCGCCTTCGAGACCCAGATCGCCGAACCGGATCGCGACGGCAACGCGCTGCGCTACCGCGGGGTCGACCTCGAGGATCTCGCCGGCAAGTACGACTACGGCCGGGTGTGGGGCCTGCTGGTCGACGGCGCCTTCGATCCGGGCCTACCACCGGCCGAGCCGTTTCCGATTCCGGTCCACTCCGGCGACATCCGCGTCGACGTGCAGAGCGCGCTGGCAATGCTGGCCCCGTTCTGGGGATTCGAGCAGGTGCTCGACATCGACGACGCCCAGGTGCGCGACGATCTGGCCAGGGCCTCGGTGATGGCCCTGTCGTTCGTTGCTCAATCCGCCCGCGGGCTGGGGTTGGCGATGGTGCCCCAGAAGCACATCGACGGTGCGGGCACCATCACCGAACGGTTCATGCGCCGCTGGCGCGGCGAGCCCGACCCCGATCACGTCAAGGCGGTGGACGCGTACTGGGTGTCGGCGGCCGAGCACGGCATGAACGCGTCCACCTTCACGGCGAGGGTAATCGCGTCCACCGGGGCCGATGTTGCCGCGGCGTTGTCGGGCGCGGTCGGCGCGCTGTCCGGACCGCTGCACGGCGGCGCTCCTTCTCGGGTGCTGCAGATGCTCGACGAGGTCGAGCGGGAGGGCGACGCGACACGTTGGGTGAAGCGGGCGATGGACCGCGGCGATCGCCTGATGGGCTTCGGCCACCGGGTGTACCGCGCCGAGGATCCGCGAGCGCGAGTGCTGCGGCGTACCGCGAAGGAGTTGGGCGCGCCTCGCGTCGAGGTGGCCGAAGCGTTGGAGTCGGCCGCGCTCGACGAGCTGAAGGCCCGCTACCCCGACCGGGTGCTGGCAACCAACGTCGAGTTCTGGTCGGCCGTCGTGCTCGACTTCGCCGAAGTACCGGCCCACATGTTCACGGCGATGTTCGCCTGCGCGCGCACTGCCGGCTGGAGCGCACACATCCTCGAGCAGAAGCGCACCGGCAGGCTGATCCGCCCGTCGGCCATCTACACCGGGCCGCCGTCGAGGTCTCCCAGCGAGGTTGCCGGGTGAGGGTCGGGCTGCTGGGTGGCGGTGTGATCGGCGGCGGCTGGGCCGCCCGGTTCCTCCTCAACGGGTTCGACGTGCAGATGTACGACCCCGACCCCGAGGCGCCACGCAAGGTGGGTGAGGTGCTGGCCAACGCCAGGCGCGCCACTACCAAGCTGGTCATGCCGGCCTTGCCGGCCGAGGGCACGCTCACTTTCCTCGATTCCCCCGAGGCTGCGGCGACCGGCGCCGACTTCGTCCAGGAGAGCGCACCCGAGAGGCTCGAGCTCAAACAGCAGCTCCTTCGCCGGGCCAGCACCGCCGCGGGGCCCGACATCGTGTTCGCCTCATCGACCTCCGGCCTGCTGCCCTCGCTGCTGCAGCAGGGCATGACCCACCCGGAGAGGCTCGTCGTCGGGCATCCGTTCAACCCCGTCTATCTCCTCCCGCTCGTGGAGATCTGCGGTGGATCGCAGTCGTCGGCCGCTGCCGCTGATCGTGCGGCCGCCGTGTACGAAACCGTCGGCATGCATCCACTGCGGCTGCGCAAGGAGATCGACGGCTTCGTCGCCGATCGGCTGTTGGAGGCGCTGTGGCGTGAAGCGTTGTGGTTGGTGAACGACGGCGTCGCTACGGCGTCGGAGATCGACGACGCGATCCGCTTCGGCGCCGGGCTGCGCTGGAGCTTCATGGGCACGTTCCTGGTCTACCGGATCGCCGGCGGCGAGGCCGGCATGCGCCACTTCATGGCTCAGTTCGGCCCCACGCTGCAGTGGCCGTGGACGAAGCTGATGGACGTGCCCGAGCTCACCGATGAGCTGCTCGACACGATCGTGTCCCAATCCGACGAACAGGCGGGCGCAGCATCGATCCGCGAGCTCGAGGTGCTCCGCGACGACTGCCTGATCGCCGTGATGCAGGGTCTGCGCACGGTCGGCTACGGCGCCGGCGAGGTGCTCGACCGCTACGAGCGCCAGCTGTTCGGACGCGGCACACCCACGGCCGTCGAGCCCGATCTCACCGCGCCGGTGCGGGTGCACGAGTGCCGGGTTCCAACAGACTGGGTCGACTACAACGGCCACACCAACGACAGCCGGTACATGCAGCTCTCGAGCGAGGCCGGCGACCGGTTCCTGCGTCTCATCGGCATGGACAGCGCCTACCTCGAATCGGGGCGTAGCTTCTTCACCGTCGAGAGCCACGTCAACTACGTCGCCCAGACCCGCGCCGGCGATCAGCTGTACGTGACGGTGCAGCTGCTGTCGCACGATCAGAAGCGGATGCGGTTGTTCACCGCGATGCGTCGTTCCGACGACGATGCCCTTGTCGCCACGGCCGAGCACATGATGCTGCATGTCGACACCACTGCCGACCGGGCCTCACCGGCCGATCCGGTGATCCTGGCCAAGCTCGCCGCGATCGCCGAGTATCACGACCGGTTACCCGCTCCACCCCAAGCCGGCCGCCACATCGGCCAGCCGAGTCGCTGAGGTCGGGAACCAGCGGGTCAGTACTCGTCGTGGCGGCGGAGCCAGGCCATGGTCCACGGGAGGTCGTCCTCGTCGCGCCCTTTGGGCGTGAGGTCGAGGATCTGGTACGCGCTGTTGAGCGGATCGAGACCCCGGCTGTAGCACGAGTAGGTGTGATACGCGCGACCGTCGCGTTGGGCGAACACGCTGAGGCCGGGCAGCTCCTGGCTGGGTTGATCGACCGGTGCGTAGTTGTAGACGGAAGCGTCGGACACGCCGAAGTCCTCGTTGAAGGTGGTGCCGAGCGAGGACACCCATGGGAACGACCAGCCCATTCGGGCGCGATACGCCAGCAACGAATCGAGCGGAGCCCGCGAAATCGCGAGCAGGGTGGCGTCGCGGTGAGCCAGGTGGATCTGGGTGCCGTCGTAGTTGTCGGCCCAGAACGAACAGATCGGGCACCCCTCCTCCCAATCAGGGCCGTACATGAAGTGGTAGACGACGAGTTGGCTGCGCCCGGCGAACAGGTCGATCAGGCGACGAGGACCCTCCACGGTGTCGAACGTGTACTCGGTGTCGATCGGCACCCACGGCATCCGACGGCGGACCGCGCTGAGCTCGTCGCGGCGACGGGTGAGGTCCTTCTCCGCGTCGAGCAGCTC
>VFMC01000140.1:6916-12166 GCA_006515795.1 Acidimicrobiaceae bacterium
AGCCGGTCGCGCAGCCATTCCGCTCGTGTGACGATGCGTGGTTCGTTCATCGCTGAGTTCTCCTGGTTGAGTCGTGAGCGCAATCTATGTTAGACAGTACTTACATGGCTGCCACCGCACAACCCCTCTCGATGGATGCCGTGGCGAAGGCCCTGTCCGACGGCACACGGCGATCGATCCTGCGACTGGTCCGCGACGACGAGCGCTCGGCCGGAGAGCTGGCCGCCGCCTTCCCGGCAATCAGCAGACCGGCGGTCTCCCAGCACCTGCGGGTCTTGCACGATGCCCGGCTCGTGGCCGTGCGGCCGGTCGGGAACCATCGGATGTACCGGGCCACGACCGAAGGCCTGGCCGAGATGCGCCAGTTCCTCGACGAGATGTGGGGCGACCGGCTGATGCGGCTCAAGCTCGCCGCCGAGCAGGCCGAGTGGCCCGAACGCCAACGCAGGAGATCGAGCAGAGCGAGGTCGTCATGACCACCGACGCCATCGAGCAGCGGGTGCGGATCGCCGCCTCACCGCAAACCGTGTGGTCGTTCTGGACCGATGCGCAACGACTCTGCGAATGGTGGGGCTGCTCAGCCGAGGTGCAACCCCGACCGGGAGGACTGTTCCGTTTGGAAACGAGTCCGGGCGGGCCGGTGATGCGCGGCGAGTACATCGAGCTCGTGCCGCACAGCCGGCTCGTGTTCAGCTTCGGCTGGGAGCACAACGCACCAGGCGAACCGGTCGCGCCGGGCAGCACCAAGGTGGAGGTCACGCTCACGCCGGTCGGCGACGAGACCGACGTTCACGTCGTGCACCTCGGATTGCCGTCCGAACAGGTGCAGGCGCACACCGAGGGCTGGCAGTTGTTCGTCGGCCGCCGGCTCGTCGACGCAGCCGAGCGGAGCGTGAACCGATGACCCTCGACGTCACCACCGAGACCCTGATCCATCGACCGATCGATGTCGTGTCGAGCTACGCCGCCGACCCATCGCACGCGCCGGAGTGGTACACCAACATCACACACGTCGACTGCAAGACCCCTCCACCCGTGGCCGTCGGCGCCGAGGCAACGTTCGTCGCTCGGTTCATGCGCAAGCGGCTGGAGTACACCTACGAGTTCGTCGAAGTGGTGCCCGGAGAGCGGCTGACTATGCGCACCGCACAAGGTCCCTTCCCGATGGAGACGACCTACACCTGGTCGGCCCCGTCACCGGACACCACCCGCATGACCCTCCGCAACCGCGGCGCGCCGGCCGGGTTCTCCAAACTCATGGCCCCATTCATGGCCGCCGCCGTACGGCGTGCCAACCGCAAGGACCTCGCCCGGCTCAAACGCCTCCTCGAAAACCGCTGACGGCCTGCGCGCCGAGGCACTGCGCCCGTCGGCTGTTCAGCGCGTTCGCTTCAGCGGCTTCGAGTCGAACCCGTGACCAAGGAGCCGAGCTGCCTCGGCCAGCCAGGTGCGTTCCACGCGCTCGGGCGTGACGCCCTTTGCCTTCACGGCAAGCAGTGGGGTCATCCCGTCCAACAGGGCGGCGAGCACGAACATGATCTCGTCGGCATCGCCATCGACGAACTCACCGCGCTTCTGACCTTGGCGGATCACCGCCCGAAGGGCTGCACGCCACCGGCGATCGATGCGGTCGCGCTCGGCGGCCGCGCCGGTGTCGCGCAGGGCGAGCACGCACAACTCCATCCAAAGCCCCCAGTCGTAGTGATGCAGCATCGCCTCGATCAGGATGCGCAACTGACCCGATGCCGATTCGGTCGATTCGATCTTCACGGTGTAACGGTCGTGGAACTCCTGCTCACGCAGCGCCAGCGCCTGGGCGAGCAAGCCGTCCTTGCCATCGAACCAGTACAGGATCGCCGCCGGGCTGGTGCCGGCGGCCTTGGCGATGTCGACGACCCGGGTGTTCGCGTAACCCCGTTCGGACAGCACGGCAGCCGCGGCCGAGAGGATCTGACCCTTGCGAACGTGGTCGAGTCGAGGTCTGGGCATCGTGCTGCTTTCGGTATGACTTCTGTTCTGGCTCGATCCGGATCGAGTCCCGACTGAATCCTGAATGTATATTTAGCTTATGACGTCGTACGTCGCAGTGGTGGGGAGTGGTTCGCGTGCGGCCGGCTGGGCAACACGGTTCCTGGCCTCCGGTCTCGATGTGCTGGTGGATGATCGCACACTCCACGACCAGGTCGCGGCAATGTGGCCGATGGCGCAACGGCTCGGTCTCTTCCCGGGTGCGAGCCTCTCTCGACTCACCGTCACCACCGACCCGCAGCGGCTCGCCCAGGCCCGCCTCGTGCAGGTCGTCGGCGATGCCGCTCCACCGGCCGGCGCCCGACTCGTCGCCACGGATCACAGCGCGACCGCGTACGAGCCGATCCACCTGCTCCCGTTGGTCGAGCTCGCCGAGGGGCCCGATCGCGCCGAGCTCGCCTCGATCTACCGCGACATCGGCATGGAACCGTGCGGACCGGACACACCCGCGAACGATCGACGGCGCCTCGGCCCCGCGATCGTCGAGCTGACCGGAGGCGACCCCGATGCCGTGCTCGCGGTGATGCGATCGCTGCGCCCCTCCGGGCTCGGCGCCGGTGCGGCGATCGCCGCGCACGAGGCCAAGCGATTCGCCGCCGGATCGGACCGTCGATGGCAGCCGGGCGATGTGGTGGAGGCACCGCTGCAGCTCTACACGACCAACGTCGAACCGGATTGGGTCGACTACAACGGCCACATGACCGAGGCCGCGTACCTCACCGCCGCCGGCTGGGCATCGGACGCGCTGTTCCGCTACATCGGCGACGACGAGGCCTACCGCGCCGACGGGCACAGCTTCTACACCGTCGAGACGCACGTCCACTACCTGCGCGAGGTCGACGTGCACGAACCGCTCCGCTTCGCCACGCATCTGCTCGGAACCGATGCGAAGCGCATCCATCTCGTGCACCAGATGCATCACGGCAGCGGTGGCGCGCTGCTGTCCACGATCGAGCAGATGCTCGTGCACGTCGACCTGCGCGCCGGACGTTCCGCGCCGATCCTGGCCGAGCTGGCCGCGGCGCTCGCGGCGATCGCCGATGCGCACCGCTCGCTCCCGATACCGGACCAGGTGGGCACCATCATCCGCCTCCCCGACCAAGCTCTTCCCTCGGCTCCACAGGAGACACGATGCACTTCCGACTGACCGACGAACAGCAGATGATCGTCGACACCGTGCGTTCGTTCACCGAACGCGAGCTCTTCCCGCACGAAGGGCTCGTCGAGAAGCTCGGTGATGTTCCGCCCGACCTGGTCGCCCAGATCAAGAAGCGCTCGATCGATGCCGGCTTGTATGCGGCCAACATGCCAGCCGAGATCGGTGGCGGCGGCCTCGACAGCTTCGATGTCACCCTCGTCGATCGAGAGTTCGGCGCCGCGTCGTACGCCCTGCACTACATCGTCGCCCGACCCTCCAACATCTTGCGGGCCTGCGTTGGGGACCAGATCGACGAGTACCTGCTGCCAACGATCCGCGGCGAGCGCGTCGACTGCATGGCGATGAGCGAACCGGATGCCGGCAGCGACGTGCGCGGCATGAAGTGCAGCGCCGTCCGCGACGGCGACGACTACGTGATCAACGGCACCAAGCACTTCATCAGTCACGCCGACCTCGCCGACTACGTCATCGTCTTCGCGGCCAGCGGTGAGCAGCAAACGAACCGCGGCCCGAAGAAGCTGATCACCGGATTCCTGGTCGACTTCGGCACCGCTGGTTGCGAGGTGGTGCCCGGCTACAACTGCGTGTCGAACCGCGGCTACCACAACATGGTCATCAACTTCGACAACTGCCGCGTGCCCGCTGCGAACGTCCTCGGCGAGGAGCACCGTGGCTTCGATGCGGCCAACCAGTGGCTCGGTTCCACCAGGCTGCAGGTTGCCGCGGTGTGCGTGGGGCGGGCGCGTCGCGCGCTGCGCATCGCCACCGAATGGGCAGCCACGCGCGAGCAGTTCGGGCAAAAGATCGGCAAGTTCCAAGGTGTGTCGTTCAAGCTGGCCGACATGCAGACCCGGCTCGACGCGGCCGAGCTGCTCACGCTGCGCGCTGCCTGGAACGACACGCAAGGCACGGTCACCGATCCGGAGATCGCGATGGCCAAGGTGTTCGCCAGCGAGATGTGCCAGTTCGTGACGGACGAAGCGATCCAGATCCTTGGCGGCATGGGCCTCATGGACGAACTGCCACTCGAACGGATGTGGCGCGACACGCGAGTCGATCGCATCTGGGACGGCACCAGCGAGATCCAACGTCACATCATCTCGCGGGCAATGCTGCGCGCGTACGGCGCCTGACCGCGATGAGCGACGAGACCGCCGCCTATGACCTGCATCGCCTCCTCGCCCCGCGTTCGATCGCGGTGGTCGGTGGCGGCGCTGCCGCTCGCGTGGTGGCGCAATGCCTGAAGCTGGGGTTCCCCGGGCCCATTTGGCCCGTGCATCCGACGCGCGTCGAGATGGCCGGTGTCGCCTGCCTGCCTTCACTCGACGCTCTGCCCGACGTTCCCGACGCCGTGTTCCTCGGCGTCAACCGCCACGCCACGGTGGCGGCCGTCGCCCATCTCGCCGCGATCGGTGCTGGCGGCGCGGTGTGCTACGGCTCGGGTTTCGCCGAGGCGGGCGAGGCGGAGCTGCAAGGCGAGCTCGTCGCCGCCGCTGGCAGCATGCCGTTGCTGGGACCGAACTGCTACGGCTACGTGAACACCTTCGACCGCGTCGCGCTGTGGCCCGACGAGCACGGCTGCACCACGTTCGAGCGGGGCGCGGCGATCGTGTCGCAGAGCGGCAACGTCGCCGTCAACCTCACTTTCCAACAGCGAGGCTTGCGTCTCGGGGCCATGCTGAGCGTGGGGAACCAGGCGACCGTCGGCACCGAAGACTGCATCGCCGCGCTGCTCGACGACGACCGGATCACCACGATCGGTATGTTCGTCGAAGCGGTGCGCGATCCGCAGCGCTTCGCCAGGGTGGCGATGAGGGCTTGTGAGCAGGGTGTGCCGCTGGTGGCGCTGCAGACCGGCCGTTCGATGACCGGGGCCGAGATCGCCACGTCGCACACCGGATCGTTGGCCGGCCGCACTGCGGCCTACGACGCGATGTTCGAGCGGTATGGCGTCGCCACCGTGCGCACCCCGGCCGAGCTGATCGAGACGTTGAAGTTGCTCGACCACGGCGGGCCGATCGCCGGAAAGCGGATCGTGTCACTGAGCTGCTCCGGTGGCGAGG
>VFMC01000141.1 GCA_006515795.1 Acidimicrobiaceae bacterium
GGGGCCTGGGCGTCGACCGGGACCGCGTCGACCGGAACACTGGTGGCCGGGACGCTGGCGGCCGGGACGGGATCGCCGGCGATCGTGGTGCCAGAGGCCGGAACCGACGTGTCGGGCGCGGTGGCATCGGGTGGCGTCGTTGCGCCAGGGTCGGTGGTGGGCGTGCTCGACACCCGCCGGCTCGGCCCGCCGGCAGCCGTCGTGGTTGGCGCACCAGCCGTGGTGGTGGAAGCCGCTGGCGCCGTGGTGGTCGGCGTGCCCGTTGTGGTGGTGGCCACCGGGTCGGTGGTGGGGGTCGGCACGCCCTCGCCGAGGCAGCCCTCCACGGGACGGAGGTAGACCTGACCGGTGACCTGCACCAGCTCGATTGCCTCCTGCTGGTTCTTCACTCCGGGCAGGTTCACCACGATCGCGTCGCCCTGGCGGATGATCTCCGGTTCGGCGACGCCGAGGCTGTCGACCCGGTCGCGGATGCGCTCGACGGCGAGGTCGAGAACCGCTGGGTCGTAGTCGCCGACGGGCTGTTGGGTGACCGAGATGCCACCCTGCAGGTCGAGACCGAGCGACGGGCTGTTGCCGGCGATCAACGTGGCGGTGAGCCCACCGAAGGCGATCACGAGGATGCCGATCAGCGTGCCGAGGAGTTTGCGTTGCATCAGTTGTCGGTGGTGTCGTCGGCCGCCGGCAGGCCAGGTTCGATCTTGGGTCCCTTGCCGGAGCCGTCGTCGCTGGGGACCGCGGTCTCGCCCATCGCGGTGTCGACCTTGCGCTGCACGGCCGCACGCGCAACACGGATCTGCACGTTGTCGTCGATCTCGAGCCAGACGATGTCGCCGTCGAAGCCGGTGATGAACCCGTACAGACCCGAGGTCGTCATCACCTCGTCGCCGACGTCGATGCCTGACTGCAGCGCGGCCTGTTCACGCTGGCGGCGCCGCTGTGGACGGATGAGCAGGAAGTACATCGCCACCGGGATGAGCAAGAAGATGCCCAGCTGGACGATGGCGGCGCCGCCGGAGCTCGAACTGCTCTCTGCGGCGAGGATCGAAAGAACGTGCATAGTGTCCCACTGTGGATGCTGCGTGTCGGTAGCCGTACCGACCGGCGGGCAAGCCTACCGACCGCAGCCGCCGTGCCACCGATCACCCCCAGATCGCCAGCACCTCGCGGCGCAGGCCGGCGAATGTGCCGGTTGCGATCGCCGCCCGCATCCGCTCCATCAACTGCAGCGTCCAGCCGAGGTTGTGGATGCTGACCAGCCTCGACGCGGTCGGCTCACCCACCTGGAAGAGGTGCCGGATGTAGCCCAGCGAGTGGTTCGCGCAGACCTCGCACGAGCAGGTGCTGTCGATCGGATCGTCGCTGAGTGCGTGTCGGGCGTTCTTGACGTGGAGCTTGCCCCCCGCAGTGAGCGCCGTGCCGTGACGGCCGATGCGGGTCTGCATCACGCAATCGAACTGATCCACCCCGAGACCGACCGCCTCGACGAGGCTGGCCGGGTCGCCCACCCCCATCAGGTAACGGGGCCGGTCGGCCGGAAGACCGGCGATCGCCGCGGCCAGGGCGGGGATCATCTCCGAACGGGTCTCTCCCACGCTGAGGCCGCCGATTCCGTATCCGTCGAAGTCGAGGTCGGCTGTTCGCCGCGCGCTCTCGGCCCGCATCGCCTCGCTGATGCCACCCTGGACGATGCCGAACAACGCCTGATCGGTGCGCTGGTGTGCCACCTTGGCCCGGGCCGCCCAGGCGCTGGTGCGCTCGAGTGCGAGCCGGATGACTTCGGGCGGTGACGGTAGCGGCGGGCACACGTCGAGAACCATCTGGATGTCGGCCCCGAGGAGCTCCTGGGTGTGCACGGCGATCTCCGGTGTGAACCTGTGCGACGACCCGTCGTAGGTGCTCTTGAACGTCACCCCGTCGTCGTCCACCTTGGGGTCGAGCGAGAACACCTGGAACCCGCCGCTGTCGGTGAGCGTGAGGCCCTTCCATCCGGTGAAGGCCCCGAGGCCGCCGAACGCGGCGACCGTCGCGGCACCCGGGCGCAACATGAGGTGGTAGGTGTTGCCGAGCACGATCTCGGCGCCCAGCCGCGCGTAGTCGGCGGCGCTGAGGTACTTGACCGCGCCGCGGGTGCCGACGGGCATGAAGCACGGAGTGCGGTACGTACCGTTGGCGGTGGTTGCCGTGGTCGCCCTGGCGGCGCCGTCGATGCCTTCGATGGTGATGGATACGGGATGCATGGTGTCCTGGTCAGGTAGCGCGACGATCGAGCAACATCGCGTCGCCGAAGCTGAGGAACCGGTACTGCTCGGCGATCGCGGTGCCGTAGAGGCGGCTCCACCGCTCGCCGACGAACGCGTCGATCATCATCAACAGCGTGGTGCGCGGCATGTGGAAGTTCGTCATCAGCAGGTCGACGACCTGCCACTGGTACGGCCGGTGGATGAACAGCCGCGTTCGACCGTCACCTTCGCCGAGGGTGACCGCGCTCTCGAGGGCGCGCACGCTCGTGGTGCCGACGGCGACAACTCGTCTGGCGGCGGTGCATCGTTCGAGCACTCCGGCCGGCACCCGGTAGCGCTCGCTGTGGATCAGGTGTTGGCGAGGGTCGGCCTCGGTGACCGGCTTGAACGTGTCGAGCCCGACCACCAGCTCGACCGTCGCCACATCGACGCCTCGGGCCCGTAGACGGTCGAGGAGCTCTGGGGTGAAGTGCAGGCCGGCCGTCGGTGCCGCCGATGACGCCGGCTCCGCGGCGTAGACGGTCTGATAGCGGTCGCCGCGCTCGAGCCGCGCGGTGATGTAGGGCGGTAGCGGCATCTCGCCGTGAGTGGCGAGCAGATCGAGCGGGTCGGCATCGCCGAGGATCTCGACGGTCATCGTGTCGCCGGCGATGCCGCGCTCGTGGATCTCGACCAGTTCAACCCCTGCGTCGGTGACGAGCCGCTCGCCCCGGCGTAGCTTGCGAGCCGGGCGCACCAGGGCATCCCACCGCCGCCGGTGGTGGTCGATGGGATCGAGCAGCAGCACCTCCGCCGCTCCCCCGCTGATCCTTTGGAGACGCAACCTGGCCGGGATCACCTTGGAGTCGTTCACGACCAGAAGATCGCCGTCGCCGAGCAACTCGACCAGGTCGGACACATGATGGTGCTCGGGCGCCGCGCTGCCGCGGTCGACGAGCAACCGCGCGCTGTCGCGCGGTTCGATCGGGACCTGGGCGATGAGTTCGCCGGGCAAGCAGTAGTCGAAGTCGTCGAGGCGCATGACCCGTCAAGGCTACGGGCGCGTCCGCGCCCCCGTCACCCGGCACCCCGCCCCCCGCCGCCGTCCCCTCAAACGCTGGTTCGTGAGCGAGACCGGTCAAGACGGGGGTCGACGCTCACGGACGACATGGTTCGTGAGCGAAACCGGTCAAGACGGGGGTCGACGCTCACGGAGGGGTTGTGCGACGATGAGCGGATGCGTACTGAACAGGTGCCGTGCGGTGACGCCGGATCGATGTCGTTGTTCGTGTGGGAGCCGGAGGGCCGACCGAGAGGGTCGGTGCTGCTGATCCAGGAGATCTTCGGCGTCGGGCCGTACATCAAAGCCGTCGCCGAGCGGCTGGCGGCCGCCGGCTACCTCGTCGGCGCACCCGACGTGTTCTGGCGCTTCGCCCCCAACTGGCAGAGCGAGCACACCGACGCCGGCCTCGGCGCCTCGCTCGAGCAGGTTCAACAGCTCGACTTCCCTCAGGCGGTCGGCGACTGCACCGCCGGCCTGGCCGAGCTCGGCAAGCTCTCGGGCTCTTCGAAAGCGCCGGCCGTGCTCGGCTTCTGCCTCGGCGGCACGCTCGCATGGGGCGTCGCCGCCGCCGGCCAACCGTCGTGCTGCGTCAGCTACTACGGCTCAGGTGTGCCCGACATGATCGGCATGATCGAGCAGGTTTCGTGCCCGACGCTGTTCCACTTCGGCAACGCCGACGCGTTCATCGCCAACACAGGCGTCGATGCCATCGCCGCGGCCATCGCCGGACGCGACGGGTTCATCCTCAACGTCGAAGACGCCGGTCACGCGTTCGACAACCACGAGGCGGCGATGTTCTGGAACGAATCGGCCGCCAAGGCCGCATGGGCCAAGACCATGTCGTTTCTCACCGAACACGCCTGATCCCCCGACCCAGACCCCGCACCCGACCCCGCACCCGAGTCGCTCAGGTACACCCGAGTCCCTGCCTCTACCCGAGTCGCTCAGGTACACCCGAGGATTCGGTGGCATGCCGGGGTGCGCGGAAAGCCTCGGGCCCCTGGCGTTGCCGAAGCCGGTCAGTCGAACAGACCGGGCCCGGCGACGCGACCTGCCGGCAGCGGCAGACCGAGATGTGCCCACGCGGCCGGCATCGCCACACGACCCCGCGGCGTGCGGGCGACCATGCCCTGCTGGATGAGGAACGGCTCGTACATGTCCTCCACCGTTTCGGGCTGCTCTCCCACACTGATCGCGACCGTGCTGAGACCGACGGGTCCGCCTCCGAACTGCTGACAGATGGCGTTCAAGATCGCCCTGTCGACCTTGTCGAGACCGCGTTCATCCACCCCGAACAGCCGCAAACCGGCCTTTGCCGTGGCTTCGGTGATGGTGCCGTCGCCGCGCACCTCGGAGTAGTCGCGGACGCGACGCAACAAGCGGTTGGCGATTCGTGGCGTGCCCCGCGACCGCCGGGCGATCTCCCACGCGCCCTCGGTGTCGATGGAGACACCGAGGATGCCGGCAGTGCGAACGACGATTGCCTCGAGCTCGTCGTCGGAGTAGTAGTCGAGCCTGGCGACGAGGCCGAACCGGTCGCGCAACGGGCCAGTGATCATGCCGGTGCGGGTGGTTGCACCGACGAGCGTGAACGGCGGCAGAGTGAGCCGGATGCTGGACGCAGCCGGGCCCTTGCCCACCACGATGTCGAGTTGGAAGTCCTCCATCGCCGGATAGAGGATCTCCTCGACGGCTCGAGACAGCCGATGGATCTCGTCGATGAACAGCACGTCGCCCTCTTCCAGCTTGGTGAGGATGGCCGCAAGGTCGCCCGCCCGTTCGAGAGCGGGACCCGAGGTGATCAGCAGTTGCACGCCCATCTCGGCAGCAACGATGCCGGCCATGCTGGTCTTGCCGAGCCCGGGCGGCCCCGCCAGCAGGATGTGGTCAGCGGGTTGATTGCGACGCTTCGCGGCCTCGAGCACGATCGCCAGGTGCTCCTTCAGCTCCTTCTGGCCGAC
>VFMC01000142.1 GCA_006515795.1 Acidimicrobiaceae bacterium
GCTCGACTGTTCGGACTCCGGGTCGCCGGAGGATGGGGAACACGAGCAAGCCGCACCTCAGCACGGGCACAGGTGGTCGGGGTGGCGGGGGCGATCGCGCTGGTCGTCGCCGTGGCGACGTGGTCGGCGGCCGCCCACCACGTCAGCGCCCACCCGCGCCTGTGGGGCACGACGTGGGACGTGACGGTCGGAATCAACGAGGAGGCTTTTGCTTTTGCGGAGGACATGTTGCCAATCGTGTCCGACCTGAGCGATCGCATGACGAGAGACGGCTCGCTGGTGACAGGGCTCGCTGCGGTGCGGGTAGGCACCGTCACCATCGATGGTCATCAGCTGGAGGCCACGGTGATCGACACCCGCCGCGGCTCGATCTGGCCACCGGTCGTGCACGGACGCGAAGCCAGAGCGCCCGACGAGATCGACGCCGGCCGTGGCATCGTCAGCCGGGCAGGCTGGAAGCTCGGCGCCTCGCTGCCCGTAGGCGCGACGTCGGTCCGCCTCGTCGGTGAGGTCGTCGTCCAGGAGCTCGGCAACGGCCTGTTCGGGGAGACTGTCGTGATGTCGCCTGCGGCGCTCGAGCGGATAGGAGGCTTCGACAACACGAACAGCTCCTATCTGTTCGTCGACCTCGCTCGAGGTGTCTCGACCGATGCGCTCGCGACCGAGCTCGGCGATCAGTTCGAGATCGTCGATCCCGGGCCGCCGTCACCGGTGCTCGGGATCGGGGCCATCGGCTCTGTCGACGAGCTGCTGCTCGCCTTCATCGCTGCTCTCGGTTTGGCCGCGCTCGTGCACGGTGTCCAAACGGCCGCCCGACAGCGGCGGCGCGATCACGCCGTGCTACGCGCCATCGGTGCTCGATCGCACTTCATCGCCTCGGCCACGGCGTGGCAGACCGCGTTCACGGTCGGCTCCGGCGCACTCGTGGGCATCCCCGTCGGATGGGTGCTTGGCCGACTGGTGTGGAGCCGTACGGCCAGCGGGATGGGTGTGGTGGTCGCCTACCCGTCACCGGTTCAAGTGCTCGCCGCCATCGCAGCCGCGACGCTCGCGGTCGCCGCCATCGTCGCCATCGCCCTCGGGACGATGGCGGCGAGATGGTCGTCCACCCGCTCGTTGCGGCAGGAATGAGCGTGCTGCAGGTGGGATCGACAGGCGCGATCACGATGTGGGTGCGGTCGCAAATCCGCCGCGACTGGCGTGCGTTGACACTGATTGCCCTCAGCGTGGCCATCGCCGGCGGGTTCGCGATGACCGCGGGGATCGGTGCCCGGCGAGCTGCGTCGACCTGGGACCAGTTCCTGACGCGAACGAACATGCCCGACGTGGCCAAGGAGGTGCTGTCCTCCGAGTCGGGCGCCGCGCTCGCCGAGCTCCGTTCACGTGAGGGAGTGACGAGCGCGGTGCGGATGAGCTACATGTCCGTCGGGCTCGAGGGCGCCGAACCCACGGGAGCATTCGTTGGGCGCGACCCTGGGTTCGGTACCGAGATCTACCGCCCCGTCGTCGTGTCCGGCAGGGCCGCCGATCCAACGCGCGCCGACGAGTTCACGATCAACCCGGTGATGGCCGAGAGCGCCGGGCTGCGCCCCGGTGAGCGTGTGATCATCGTCTCGCCCGACGATGTGGTGCACCAGCCGGCGACCATGGTCGGAATCACCGTCGGAGCTTTCGACACAGGTGTGAATGGCGGCACGCAGGGAATGCTGCTCACCCCGGCGTTCGGTGCCAAGTGGTTCGCCGCCTACTTCGCCGCGCTGCCCGCCACGACCCAGGCCGCCTATCGCGACGCCCTGCTGGCGCAGGTGGCCGCCCCCCACACCACAGCGCAACTGCTTGGCGAGCAGTACGTCGGTGGCACCGACCTCGCCGGCGACGATGTCACCGCAGCACTCGGCGCCGAGGGCACGGCGTACACCGTGTTGGCGGTGGTGGCCGCACTCGGCACGCTGATCGCCATTGGGCAGGTCGTCAGCCGGCGCGTGCGCCGCCGCGCCGTACAGGCGCCGACCCTTGCCGCCATGGGGCTAGCGGTCGGCGCACTGCTCGTTCCGGTGGTGGCATACCTGGCCAGCCCGCTCACCGGTCGAGGGCTCGTGGCCCAGGTCGACCCGAACCGCGCCCACGTCACGGACACGCTCGTGATGGCCGGTGGCACTGTTGCCGGGTTCATCGTCCTCGTCGGTGTGGCAGTGGCGGCAGCCTGGCGGGCCTATGCCCGACCCGGTCACGAGTCCGCCCGAACCAGGGCGAACCTCATGCTGCCCGGTCCCGCCGGCATGTTCGGCGGCCGAGTGGCTGCCGGCTGGGTGGGAAGGTCGGATCGGGCGGCGGCCCGCGCCCATGTGGCCTTGTCGACGTTGGCGGTCGCCTCCGTGACCGCCACGCTGGTGTGGTCCGGTGCCGCAGGGCACGCGGTCGCCACACCGGCCCGATACGGGGCAACTTGGGATGCCGCCGTGATCCCGGCCGCCGACGGGCCAGACGATCTCGACTCGGTGAAGATAATCGACGATGCCCAGGCTCGACTCACCGCCCATCCCGGCATCGGCTCGGTGCTCGGACGCGGCGTGGCAGGCATGGTCGAGACCGACAGCGAGCGGATCGAGGTGCTGCAGATCGACCGGGCGGCCGGGTCATGGTGGCCGCCCCTGCTGGCCGGCCGCGTGCCAGAGAACCCCTATGAGATCACGGTGGGTAGTCGAGTGCTCGATACCGGCGTCCGCTTGGGCGATCAGGTGGTGATCGGCGGCGGGTCCTTCACCGTCGTCGGCGAACATGTTGCATCGACGTGGTCCAACGGCGATTTCGGGGAGACGGTGGCGACGACCGGTAACGCGGTCGCGCAGTCCGATCTCGACGTTCCGACCGCCGTCATGTGGGTGGGGCTCGGTCACGATGCCTCGCTCGAGCAGTTGGCCACCATCGTCGGCGACGCCGTCGAGGTGCGCGGCGCCACCGAAGTGCAGCCCAGCCAAGTCACCAACCTCGCCGGGATCGGCAGGCTCGATGAGCTGCTGCTGCTCGTGTGCGTCCTCCTCGCGTTCGCCACCCTCGCCAACGGCATCGTCATCGCGACAAAGCCTCGCCAACGCGACCACGCGACCATGCGAGCCCTTGGCGCGGCCCCGTCCGCCGTCGCCGGCTCGGTGTTGTGGCACACGACGATCGTCACCGCGATCGGCGGAGTCGTCGGAGTGTCGCTGGGGGTGATCGCGGGTGCCATGGCGTGGCGGCACACGGCGCACACCGCCTTGATAGGTGGCGCGCTCCATCGACCTGGCGTTGTTGTGTTCGTGGTGCTGACGATGCTGTTCGCGATGGGTCTGCTCGTCGCCGGGGCGGCGGGTGCCGGCGCGGTTCGCCGCAGTCGCGCCCGCCTCTCGATCGAGTAGCGAAGCAACGGTGTGGCTGGCACCACCACGCGACACAGGCCCACGCCCTCGCCCTGCAGGCCGCGGTGGTGTTGAATCGTTCTGCATGGGACCGATCACGGTGTTCGTCGCCGACGACAGCGTCTTCATCCGCGAAGGGGTGAAGGCGATGCTCGCGCGCCAGCACGATCTCGAGATCGTCGGCGAGGCCGCGGATCATGACGGTCTTGTCGACGGGGCGGAGGCGGCCGCACCCAACGTCGTGGTGAGTGACATCCGCATGCCCCCCAACTTCCACCGCGAGGGCATCGAGGCGTGCAAGCTGATCCGCAAGCGCCATCCCGGCACGGGCATCGTCATCCTCAGCCAGTACGACGACCCCGACTACGCGATCGCGCTGCTCTCCGAGGGTGCCGCCGGGTACGCGTATCTGTTGAAGGATCGCATTGCCGAAGGCGACCAGCTCGCTCGGGCGATCCGCGAAGTCGCGTCCGGTGGCTCGATGCTCGATCCCGCTGTGGTGAGCGCGCTGATCAGTCCCGTTCGCCGCACAGGTGGCCTCGATGCCGAGGACGACGTTCTGCTGGAGATGGTGGCCGAGGGCAAACCGATCAAGGCCATCGCCGCGGCGACGAAGTCCACGCCGGGCGCCGTCGAAGCTCGCGTCGAGAGCCTCTTCGTTCGCCTGGCGGAGGGCGTTTCCGCTGGTACGGCCGGAGCCCTCGACCGGCTCAAACGGATCCATGCGGCGATCGTGTTGCGTGAGGAGCAGGGCGAGTCGTTGTCGCGACTCCTGCCGACAGGCGTGGCCGATCGGATCCGTGCCCGTGGCGCGCACCCCGGTGACAGCGAGGAGCTCAACGTCACCGTCCTCATGAGCGACATCCGTGGCTACTCGACGATCAGTGAGAGCACCGACCCCTCGCTGCTGGCTCAGCAACTCAACCGTCACCGCGCCGAGATGAACAAGGCCATCCTCGACGCCGGTGGCACCGTGATGCAGTACGTCGGCGACGCGGTGATGGCCGTGTTCGGAGCGCCCGAGCCGTCCGCCGATCACGCCGACCGGGCTCTCGTCGCCGCCCACGCCATGCACGCCGCTCAAGCGGTCGTCAACAGCGAATGGGTTCGTGAAGGACTGGCGCCGTTCCCGCTGGGTATCGGCCTGTCGACGGGCGATGTTGCCGCCGCCCTCCTCGGCTCCGAGGAGCGGTTGGAGTACACGGTGGTGGGCGACGCGGTGAACCTGAGCCAGCGTCTCCAGCAGTTCGCCGCCGATGGCGAGATCGTGGTGAGTGACGTGACGTGGGACGAGCTCTCTGTGAAGCCCGAGGCCGAGGATCTCGGCCCGCATCTCGTGAAGGGCCGCTCGACGCCGGTGCAGCCGCGCAAGATCGCAACAGACACTCACCGCGCGACCGGATCGGTCGCAAGCCAGGGGGCAGCAACATGACCATCAGCGAACCCATGCTCGACATCACGCCAGTCGGTCGAGACCTCGTTGTCGACGTGAGCCAGGTGTTCCGCACGTTCGACCAGGACACCGCTCCCGTGCGCGCCCTGCGCGGCGCCGATCTCGACGTCGTGCGGGGCGCGTTCGTCGCCGTGATGGGACCGTCGGGGTGTGGCAAGTCGACGCTGCTGAACATCGTCGCCGGCCTCGACGTGCCCGACGAGGGTGAAGTGTCCGTCGCCGGCCAGGCGCTCGTCGGCAAGACGGAGAGCGAGTTGGCAATCATGCGCCGCAAGCACATCGGGATCGTGTTCCAGTTCTTCAACCTGCTCGAAGGCATGACGGCGCTCGAGAACGTGCTGATGCCGGCGCTCATCGCCGGTCGCAAGCGCAAGGCCGCCGAGACCAGGGCCCGTGACCTGCTCGACCTGCTCGGCATCGGCGACAAGGCCAAGCAGTCGCCGGCCGCGCTGTCGGGCGGGCAGCGTCAGCGGCTGGCGATCGCCAGGGCGCTGGCGAACGAGCCGACCCTGCTGCTGGCCGACGAGCCGACGGGCGCGCTCGATTCCGAGGGCGGCGAAGAAGTGCTCGAGCTGTTCGCCCGGCTGCACTCCGGGGGCCAGACGATCCTCCTCGTCACCCACGACCAGCCCGTGGCCGACGCGGCCCAGCGCATCGTGCACATGAAGGACGGCCGTGTATCCGACGACGGCCGTCCGGCCGCCAGCGAGTGAGCGTGCGTAGCGCCAAGATCAAGGTCGCCGAACAGCGTTCCGGAGGTGCCACGTTCGGCCTGGCTGTCTGCCTGGCGGCCGCGCTGGCCACTGGGGCCGCGCTCGTCGTCGGCGGGCGCGATACCACTGCCGGTCTCGTCGTTGTTTCGTTGCTGGCCGTCGCCTGGGCGGGCGCTGGAGCCGTGACCACGATCCGCCAACACTGCCCGGCGGCCTCGATCGTGAACACCTTCGCGGCCGCGACCGCCGCCGGCGCAACGTCTTGGAGCCTCGACGCCGCCAACGATCTGCACGGCTCCGGCGGCCTGCTCGTCGATGCCGGCCAGCGGCTGGCGGTCACCCTCACGGCGGCGCTGATGTTCCACCTGCTGATGACCATGCCCGACGGGCACCTCGCCCGCGCCAGCCATCGACGGTTCGTCTGGGCCGGATACGTCATCGGCGCGACGATGGGGCTGACGCTCCTCGTCGACCGTGACCGGGTGCTCGTGTGGCCGGTCGTCCTGCTTTGGGCCGCGGCACTGCTCGCTTTGCCGACTGCCCACGCGAACTACCGAGCCGCAGGACTGATCGACCAGCGGCGGATGCAGTGGCTCGGCTGGGCTGCGGTGGTGGCGGCAGAGGTGACACTCGTGTCCGTCGGCCTCTCGCTCGTGGCCGACTGGCCGCACCACAACGGCGAGGTCGCGCTCGCGGCCTCGGGGCTGGTTCCGCTGGCGATCGCTGCCAGTACCGTGCCACGCCTGCTGGCCCGAGTCGATCGGCTGCTGACACATACGGTTGCGCTCACTGGTCTCACGGCGCTCATCGTGGTGGCGTACCTGTTGGCCTTGGCCGCGTTCGGCCGCCGGCCGGACGGCAGCGAACGGTCCCTGCTGCTCCTGTCGATGCTGGCTGCCGCCGGAGCGGCCATCGCCTACCAGCCGGCACGGGCGTATCTCACGGAACGGGCGAACCGCGTCGTGTACGGCGAGCGTGTCTCGCCCGACGAGGCACTGCGCACCTGGGGCTCACGCCTCACGCGGGCGATCCCGCTCGACGAGTTGCTGCTTCAACTCGCCGAGACGCTGCGCAAATCGATGCAGCTCCGCAGCGCCCAGATCTGGACTGGCGCCGACGGCCACTACGAGGTGGCGGCGATGGTGCCGCACCGCACCGTGAAGCCCTATGCGATCGGCGAGAAGGAGCGTTCCGTGGTGAGCCGGGCGGGTGTGTCCGGGGGGACGTGGCTCGACATCTGGCTGCCCGGCCTCGTCGAACCGGCGACCACGGCGACGACTCGCGTCGCGTCCATCGCCCACAGCGGAGCGTTGCTCGGCCTCATCGTGTGTGAACGCCCGGCCGATCGGGCGGTCTTCACCGACGACGATGACCGGGTGCTCACCGAGCTCGCCCGCCAGGTCGGGCTCGCCCTGCACAACGTTCAGCTCGACACCGCGCTGCAGGCATCGCTCGACGAGTTGCGGCACACGAACGACGAGCTGAGTGCATCGCGGACGCGCATCGTCGCCGCAGGCGACGCCGAGCGGCGCAAGCTCGAGCGCAACCTGCACGACGGCGCTCAGCAGCACCTCGTGGCGCTGGCGGTGAAACTGCGCCTCGCCAACACCACCCGACATCAACAGTGGGGGGAAGATGCCGTGGGCGAGCGCA
>VFMC01000143.1 GCA_006515795.1 Acidimicrobiaceae bacterium
GCCGCGGTGGTCGTCGGACTCTCGTTGATCGGCGCAGCGTCCCTCACGGCTGCCACCCGGCCGGGACGGGGCATCGACGAGCTGGGGACGGCGTGGAGCTCGATGCTCCCGTCGGAGCAGAGCGCCATCTGCGACACGCTCGACGCGTTCGGCGAGACGGCTGCTGCACACCTGATCCTGCAGGTACGGCGAGTGGCCGCATCGGTCGATGATGCCGAGCGTTTCGTGAAGGGCCTGGCCTGCGACATCCGGATCCAGGTCGACACGGGCTGACCCGCGCGCTCCGCACGCCCGATCCGGTGTACCGCTAGGTAGACGGCGCGGCTAGCTCGACGGGCTGCACGGGGACCACGCAGGCTCGGCCCGTGCGGTTGCGCACCGGCACCGTCGCCTCGGGGCACGCCTGACCGAACGGAATGAGCCGCTCCACGACAGCGTCGTGCGGGGTAGAGCAGGCAACTCGTGCGGGAGGCCGCTCCGCCACGAGCACCACGCAATCTCCGTTGCGCAAGCGGTCCGTGGCCGATCCCGCCGAACTGGCGAGCACAGCCGTCGCCACCACCGTCGTCACGGCGAGCAGTTCCATCGACAGGACGAACCGCCACCCGAACCGTCGCGGTACCGGGTTCGTGACCGCGGGCGGCGAAAAGGTGGTGGGCGGGGCCCAGGACGACGCGGCGATGACCGAGCGGGTCAGATCGAGCATGGCGTCGTAGTCGTGTCGTCGATCCGGATTGCCGAGCACTCGCCACGCTTCGTTGATGTCAGCCATCCGCGGCGCTGACCGCTCACCGTGACGGTCGGGGTGCGCTTCACGAGCGGCGCGCCGGTACGCCTGCTGCACCTCGGTCGCCGATGCCGTCTGTTCGACACCGAGGAGGTCGTAGTGGGTCACGACTGTCGGCTCGACCACTGATCCATGATTCACCGGCAACTCCTCATCGTGAGTCTTAGATGACCGTGATCGTGATCGTGGCGGTGTACGTGCCGCTTCTCGCCGTCACGGGGATCAACAGCTTCAGGCGAGCATCGAGGGTTGCGATGCCCAGGCCTTGACCGGCAACGGCGTAGGCGAGCGGCTTCGGTGTGACAAGGCCGGCGGTGCTGGTGGAGGCGACCGCTTCGACACTCGGACCGGCAACCACCGTCTGGTCGTAGCCATCGAGGTTCGGATCGGAATCATCGGAGACGACCGGATGCCATGCGAGGTAGTTGCCGGTGAAGTTGGAGCTGCCGTTGACGAAGTCGCTGACCGTGCCATTGACGGTGAAGCCTGCATCGAGATCACGCGTATCGACCACGGTGATCTGGTTCAGCCGTCCCGTGGCAGAGAAGTACTGCCCGGCGAACACTCCGGAGGCGACCAGGCGACCGGTGCCCATGTCGATGCCGCACTGCGTCGGGTACGTCGGGACATCCGGAAGCGGGTACTCGGCGAACACAGGGTCGGCGGCACCAAGATCCGTCAGCGGTGCTGTGCCAATTCGATCTGTCGACGCGGGCAGTGCCGACAGCGGCCCGAAACCCGGCGACTCCGGCAGCGCCGGCAGGGCGCCGTACACGCCACACCGTTGGGTGAGCACGAGCGCCCCGACGGGACGGATCACGGAGATTTGGTCGAGCCCCGGCCCCTGCGATGTCCCGCTCGCCGTGACCGGCGTGCCGGTGTAGGGAGCGGGGTATGTCGCGGTCACGGTGACCGTGTACGGGGTTCCGGCGGTCACCCCCGAGATGGCAAACGTGGTCGCACCGGCGGGTGCCGCGAAGGGCGACCCAGCCACGGCCGGACTCACGTCGATGACGTAACCGGTGCGACCCACGTCACCGAACGGCGCGACCCACGTGAGCGCGACCAGGCCGATGCCGGGCGTGCCGACCAACGATGTCACACCTGGGTGCGCCACCGGATTGACCATGGCCGTCTCGGCGTTCGATGGAGCGCTGGTGCCGACGGCGTTGGTCGCCGTGACCGTGACTACGTATGTTGTGCCGTTCACGAGCCCGGTCAGGTTGAACGCCGTTGCACCGGCGATCACCGGAAGCGTCACGACCGGGTCCGGACCGCTCGTCGGTGTCGCGGTCACCGTGTAGCCGGTGGTGGTCGGCACCGATGGAAGGGGCGCGAACGAGCCGCTCAGGCTAGAGAACCCGACGGTCAACGACGTGGCCAGCACGGGGGGAAGCGGTACGGCACCGAAGGCGTAGTCGAAGCCGGTCGGGGTGACGTTGCTGATGGTGATCGGCGTTTCCCAGTAGTTGCCGGCATCGAGCACCCCCGCCTGGGTGCAGGCGAAACCGATCTTGAACTCGCCGGCCGGCAACGTCCCGACGAGCGGCGCCAACGAAAACGTCGGAATGCCATCGATCAAGCCGGGCGGGCTCGCGGATGGGCTCTGATCAACCACGGGAAGGCCACTGGAGCTGGCGTACAACGGCGAGACGAACGCTCCCGCGACCGGCTCCGGCCCGCCGGCGTAGGTGAGCGTGGACGCATCGACCGGCGCCGATACCAGGTAGGTCTGCCACCGGTGCTCGGGTACACCGGCACCGCTGCCCGTGCAGGATGCGCCGACGGGCGGTGTCAGCGCGAACACGGTGGTCGCATCGCCCGTCAACGGACTGAGATCGTTGGCACCAAGGGGTGGTCCAGCGAAGGCGTCGGTGGTCACGAAAACGACGACCATGGAAACGGCGAGGAGAGCCGCAACGCTTCGTCTGATGTTGCCACCCATCGGTCGTGCCTCCGTGTGCACCGATCCACAGCGGAATCGCTCGCCGGACGTCCCCCGACGGCCCTCTCATGCTCGCCGTGCAGGGGCGAGCACGCAATCAGATCGGCATCACTTCACGTGGTGGAGTGGCAACGTTCACCCGCCGTCCACGTGTGCGTCAGCCATCTTGGGCGACGAACACTCCCGCCGCGGGTTCAGGTGGATGCCGAGACGAACTCGCGGGTGTCCTCGACGGCTACCACCGCTGCAGGATCCCCGCCGGAGGTCATCGCCTCGTTAGCTCCGTTCGCGTCGATCGCAATCGCAATCGCTGCTGCTGCTTCGCGAGAAGAACGGCGGCGGATCCGCCAGCGGATCAGCAGGAGCCCGATGTTGAGCACCACCACCATCGACAGGATGATCAGCAGCCACGGCCGGTGCTTGGTGGTGCTGGTGGTGGTGACGATTCGTCCGGCGCCCGAGACCGTCGCCCGCCACTCGGTCGAGCCGAATGCCGGAGCCGGGATCTCCACCGTGACGGTCTGCTGCCACGTCTGACCGACTCCGAGCAGACCCGGATTTTCGAGCTCGAGGCTGACCAAGCTGTCGTCGGAGGCGCTGCGGCCGGCGGAGGCCGACACGCTGACCTGCTTGAGTGGTGTGTTCGCCAGGTTCTTCACCCTCACCGTCACCTCGAAGTTGATCTTGCCGCCGAGATCCGACCGCAGCGCGTCGAGCGCCCCCTTCGGTGCCTCGCGGGCAGTGATCGACACGGCGACGAGGTCGCCGAGCACGGGTGGGTCGACGAGCGGCCCGACCGGGTGCCCGATGACGACGATGGGCGTGATCGCCACCTCGCTCGAGTCCATGCCGACCACGCGGATGACGCACGGGCAATCGACCGGTGGTGCAGCGACGGGCATCTCCAAAACCAACGGTTCGTCGCCGTTCACCTCGACGCCTTCGCTGGCGGACATGTTGCAATCTGCCGAACCGCGCCTCCCCTCGTTACCGCAGATCGAGATCTGCACGTACGGTGAGGTGAAGCCGTCGATGGTCAAGACCGTGCTCGCGCCGGGTTCCACCTCTGGTCGGCTCGAGGTGACGATCGGACCGCTCGTCACTGTGCCCGAATCGTCCACTGGAGGCACACCGAGCCCGACGAGCATCGACAGCCCCAGCACCGCCGTCCGGATCGGGCGCACGTGCGTGGCCATGGCTACTGGTGCTGCGGTTCGAGCTCGGGACGAGCTTCGGCGCTCGGTTGAGGTGCAACCGCAACGCGGTCATGAGCGCGGTGCCGACGGTAGGCCCTCCTGGCCATCCACGCGAGCAACAGCGCGGCCAGCAGCAGGAGCACGCCGACCGGCAAGGCGAGCGTGCGGTCCTTGCCGATCGCGGTCTCGACACCGCCGACCTCGGCGTCCTCGACCGGCTCGATGCGAACGGTGGTGAACGCGAGCAGCAAGGCCGGGACGTCATCGAGCTTGGCCGTCAAGGTGACGTCTTGACCCGGGAGCAGTTCGGTCAACGGCGGCAGCGTGACTGCTCGTTTGGCGATGCCCAGCGGTCCAGAGACTTGCACGATCGGCGTGCCACCCAGACGGACGTTGCCTCGGTTCTCGACGCGAAAGGTGACGTCGGCCGTGCCAGATAGCGGGTTCGCCGTGCCGTCGTACGTGGTCTGCAAGTCGGTGACTGCCAGCTCACGAATCAACGGACCGCCGACCTGGATGTACATGCGTGTGCCGGTGCGGCGGTCGACGTTGACGACCTGACCATCGCCGTTGTCGCTGACGGCGACGTTCGATGCGACGATCGCGCCGACGTGGTCACCCGGCGTTGCGTCGACCGGGACCGTGATGGTGATCGGAACGACCGCTTGCTTGCCGGGAGGCAGAACCATGTCTTGTTGGGCCAAGGTGACCCATGAGCCGACGTCGACCGGCACGTCTTCGCCAGGCAAGAGGTCGAATTCGCCGTCGTCGTTGTTGAACGCGTCGGTGGCGTAGATGCGAAAGCGCATCGGCACGTTGCCCAGGTTGTACACGATGACGGTGTCTTCGATCACGGTGCCAGGATCGACCTGATACGCGAGGTTCGGCCGGCTGCCGGCCTGGTCGCCGTCGGCCGATCCGCCGGGTGTGAGCGTCCAGCTCTGCACCATCTCTGGCAGCGCCCCGTCAACGGGCGGCGTGCTCGCGTCGGTGGCAGGGATGGGTTCGCTGGGAGGCACGCTGGCCCTGGCGTGACCAGCCGCGAGGCCGAACGAGAGCAGTGCGACCGCCGCAGCAGTAGCCCGCATGATGTGATGTCGGCTGGTCTTCATGAGTGTCTTGACCTTCTTGGCAGGGAGCTCTCCGAGGGCAAGCCGTAGTGGCGAGCGTACCCGTGGGTGGAGCTGTCGGAATTGCTGGAGGCGTTGGAAAACGCTGTCGGTGGTGCGGGCCGACCGAAGCCGTCCCGCACCACCGACAGGTAGTACTGGATGTTGGGAACTACCTGGTCACACGGTGGTGAAGGTGAGCGTTCCGGTGTAGGTGCCCGAGTTGGCGGTCACCGGGATCAACAGCCGCAAGCGGGCATCGACCACGGCCATGCCGAGGCTGGAGCCGGCCGGCGACTTGGCCAACGACTGGGCCAGCGTGGTGTTCGTCTCGTTGGAGACGTCGCCCAAACCGGAAGTCGAAGCGGTCGAGGTGGCCTCACGGACACCACCGGCAGCAACCGACATGTCGTACCCGTCGAGGTTGGGTGCCGAGTCATACGTGACTTCGGGGTTCCAACCAAGCAGGTTGCCGCTGAAGGAGTCGCCGCCGCCGGTGCGGTTGAAGGTGCTCATCCGGCCGTTGAGGGTCCAGCCGCTGTCGACGTCTTGCGTGTTGACAACGGTGATCTGGTTCATGACTCCCGTGGCCGCGAAGTACTGACCGGCCCGAGCGCCACTCGTGATCAGCCGACCGGTGCCGAGGTTGACACCACAGTTGGTCGGGTAGGTCACCAGCGGAATGCCGGCTGCGTCGACGGGGTACGGATACTGAGCGAACTCAGTGGCACCCACCGGGGTCGGGGCCGTTCCGACGGGCAGACCGCCGTAGGCGTAGCCGGTCGGACCCGGATCGGCGTTGAGCGTGGCCGGAATAGCAGCCAACGGGCCGAACACCCCGTCACTCGGAAGGGCTGCTGCGGAGCCGTTGACGCCGCAACGCTGCGTCAACACCAAGGCACCGGTGGGGCGAACCACCGTGATGTCCTGGATGATCACGGCGCCTGCGAACACCTGGAAGTTGCCCGTAGCCGGCGTCGAGGGGTTGCCAGCGGCGTAGGTAGCGGACACCGTGAAGGCGTACACACCTGGGGCCAACGACGCCGTGGTGTAGGTGCTCACACCGACACCGAGGGTCACCGGGAAGCCTGCCTGGGCCGGCGTGACCGCGATGGTCGCGCGTTGCGCCAGCGACCACCGTCAGGCCGGTCACGCCCGGAAGCGCTCCCAGTGCCGGTGTGCCGCTACCCGCAGCCGTTGCGCCGGTACCGACGCTGTTGGTTGCCGCGACAGTCACGTTGTACAGGGTGCCGTTGCTGAGGCCGGTCACGACGATCGGCGAGCCTGCGCCGGTCTGGGTGACCGGAGCGCCGCCGCCCGATGGAGTCGCGGTCACCGTGTAGCCGGTGACGCTTGGAGCGGCAGTGACCGCGGCGAAGGCCACGCTCAGCTGAGCGTCACCAGCGGTGACGACGACGCCCGTCGGAGCACCAGGAACCGCGCCGAACGAGTAGTTGAAGCCCGTTGCGGTGCGGCCGCTGATCGTGATCGGGGTCTCCCAGTACTTGCCGGCGTCGAGTGCGCCGGCTTGGGTGCAGGCGAAGCCGATCTTGTAGGCGCCATCGACCAACAGTGGGTCGGTGGTCAGGGCACTCAACGACATCGTCGGGATGCCACTGATCAAGCCCAGCGGCGTGGCAGCAGGGCCACGGTTCTGGATCGGTGTACCGAAGCTGTCGAACAACGGCGACACGAACTGACCGGCGACCGCGTTCGGGCCCGAGGCGTAAGTGAGAGTCGATGCATCAACAGCAGCAGACACCATGTAGGTCTGCCAACGGTAGGCCGGTGTGCCACTACCGCTACCCGTGCACGAGGCACCGGCCGGCGGCGTGAGGCTGAACACGGTGGCGTCGGTGCCGGAGGCGGGAGTCAACGTGTTGGCTCCCAACGGCGGCGCGGCGGACACGTTGAGGGCGGTCAGACCGACGACGGATGCAGACAGAGCTGCTCCTACGACGGCGAACCGGGTGAGTTTACGAAACATGGAGGTGTGGTTCCTTTCGACAGTGGTATGGGATGAACGATGATTGGTGTTGACGTCGAGGTTCACGACACGCCCGTGAGGTAGTTGCCCTTGAGCGTCGTGGAACCGCAGGTGGAGATGGCGAGGAACCCGAAGGTGTTGATCGTGCTGGTTGCCGCGCAGATCCTCGACGGGGTGACGATCGTCGTCTGCGTTGCGTCGGTGAACGTGCTCACGAACAGTGCCTTGATGGCTGCGTTACCGCCTCCGGTGGCCACCGAGGTGGGCAGCACGTTGTAGACGTTGCGGCCGAAGACGCTGTTCGCGTAGAACGTCGGGTTCGGCGTGAACGGTGCGGTGGCGCCGATGATCGGGCTCCCGAGGACCACGCCGCCGCCGGCATCGCTGATCGCGCCGATTCCGACGTTGACCGTCGACGGGATTGTGCTCGTCGAGGCCCCGTTGCTCACGGAGATGAAGTTCGCGGCCGAGTAGCCGATGACCACCTGTGAGTTCGCCTGGCCGGCGACTGCGGCCAAGGCGTCACCACGGGTCTTGAGCTGCAGCGCGTCGCTCTCCTGCGAGCGACCGACGGCCACGCCACCGACCTGCAGGTTGTTGCACTCGGACGTTGCGGTGTTCTCCTGCGCAGCGGTGGCAGTGGTCACCGTCTGCCAGAACGAGTAGGTGCCTGATGACGTCTGGATGCCACACGGCACGATCCGGACTCCATCGATGACCTGCGGGCCGGTGGTGAACAACGTGGTCAGCTGCGCCCGGGTGAGGGAGGTGACGGGCGCGCCGGCGGCACGGTAGTAGCCGAAGCTCATGCCGTCACGGCCGAACGGGATGTAGGTGGTCAGGGTGCTCGTGTCGCCGTTGGCAGGGCCGGACGAAGAACGGGCGTAGTCGACCGTTCCGGAGATGTCGACCGCAGTGGCGCAGATGGGCACACCGGTGGTGCTGGTGCTTCCCGTCCAACCCGCCACGGACAGACCGCTCGAGGCGTAGAGGGCACGGCGACCGGCGCTCGAGCCGTTGGGACGGGTGTAGGTGGAGAGGCCGATCTTGGGCGTGATGCACTGATCGGAGACACCGGCGGGAATCGCCGCGTCGAACGAGATGAGCTGCTTGTTGCCGGTCGCCGTACCGCTGGCAACTGGGGTGTACTGGATGTTGTTCGCGTTGCCGGCGAAGGCGTTCATTACGTCTTGGGTGGTGTCGGAGCCGACACCGACGAAGGCGTCGTACTGCTTGGGATCAGCCTGGGCCGTTCCGGTGTAGAGGCTGGCGGCCATCGCTGCGGTGAGTGCGATGCCGATGGCCACTCGCTGCTTGCGTGAAGTCATCATGGTGATGTGGAAACCCTTCGGTGAGGAGGAGCGCCCTGATTCCTCTCAGAGCGTGCTGAGCGTGACAGCCCCATAAGTCGCCCAACCGACGTTCAGATGTCGTCAAGGTGAACGCTGACCGGAGACGCGGAGTGTTCATCTGATGGATGCCGTGGGGCTATCCGAAACGACCCGTCACGTAGTCGTTGGTGCGCGAGTCCTGCGGTGAGCCGAACATCGCCTTGGTCGGGCCGTGCTCGACGATGACCCCTGGGGTGCCGTGCTCGGCGAGGAAGAACGCACAGCGATTCGAGACGCGCGCCGCTTGCTGCATGTTGTGGGTGACGATCACGATCGTCACCTCCGACACGAGCTGCATCACCGTCTCTTCGATCCTGCGCGTCGAGGTGGGATCGAGGGCCGAGCACGGTTCGTCCATCAACAGAACCCGCGGTCGGATCGCCAAGGCGCGGGCGATGCACAAGCGCTGCTGCTGGCCGCCAGACAATCCGCCACCGGGTTGACGGAGCCGATCGCGTACCTCGGCCCACAGACCGGCCTTGGTCAGGCACGACTCGACGATCTCGTCCTTCACCTCGATGCCGGCCTTCACCCCCGTCAAGCGCAGGCTTGCCAGCACGTTGTCGTAGATCGACATCGCCGGGAACGGGTTCGGCTTCTGGAAGACCATGCCGATCTCGCGCCGCGCATCGGTGAGCTTGCGACTGGCGTCGTAGATGTCGTGGCCGTCGAGCAGCACCTCTCCGGCCAATGAGGCCGACGGGATCATCTCGTGCATCCGGTTGAGGATTCGCAGGAAGGTCGACTTGCCGCAGCCGGAAGGACCGATCAGAGCGGTCACCTCACCCGCGGCCATCTCCAGCGACACACGATCGAGCACCTGGTGGGTTCCGAACCATGCCGAGATGCCCCGAGCATCGATACCGGTCAATGAGGCCGGCGGCGAGATCATGTCGGTCTTGGCCGCCTGGTGACGTTCGCGGACGCGCCACCGACCTGCCTTCGGAGCCTGCTCGACCACGACTGCGCCGAGCACCAGTCCCGGCCCGTTGTGCACCGTCGGCGCCTCGGCAACCACGGGCGGAGCCGCTACGGCAACGACCGGCGGTGCGACGACGGCCACGGGTTCGGTGATCGTGGCGGCCGGCGAGGCAACGAGCGGGGCCGGTGGGAACAAGGGCGGACGTTCGCCGGCGGCGAGCTCCGGGGCTGGAGTCGGGGCCGCCGAGGGGACCACAGCATCGGCGACGAGCGGCAACACCACCTCGACCACCGCGGCTGGGGCCGCGAGACTCGCGAAGGGTAGTGCGGGCGGTCGCGGCGGTGGCGGTACAGACGGCGCCGGATCACGAGGAACAGAGCCCTGCTGCTGGCGCACCCTGACACCGGGGAGACCGGGCGCACCCTGACACCGGGGAGACCGGCCAGGGCTTTGCGGAACTCGGTGACCTGCTCGGCGGGCACCGCCACGCCGAAGTCGGCGATCCCCGGGACGACGAAGATCGTCCATGGTGCATCGGCGCCATGGATGACCGCCTCGAGGTCATTGACCAGCCACGACCAGGCGATGTCGCCGTCAGTGGCAGCCACGCGCGTGCTGGTGACGGTGACGCTGGCAGGATGCAGATCGGCCACGACCGCGTTGGGCGCAAGCGCATCACCGCTGACGAGCTGCACCACTGCGGCGCGAGGGAACGAGGCGACCCTGACGGCAGCGCGCTGTCCGTTGCTGGACGCTCCGGGCCGGGGCGTCGGAATCGGATCACAGGTCACAGCAGTCGGCTCCTCGAGAGTCATGTCGAACGCGCCCGATCACAACAGGTTGGGCAGGATGCGGGCGGCCTCGCCGGAGGTCGCGAGACCGACGAGCACCAACGGAGGCAAGAACACGACCCACGCCTGAGCACGACCCCAGCGGTGCCATGCCCACACCACTCCCAACGACAGGGCGATCAGCGCCTGCAACCAGAGTGCGAGGGCCCAGAGCGTGCGCGCATCGCCGCCCATGATCCGCTCCGCGGCAGGGAGGGCCGAAGCACTGATCAGCCGCGCCGGGCCGATGACTGCTACTCCGTCGAGCTCGGCGTCGACGCGGAGCACACCGCCCGGGAGGAAGGGCCGGCCGGCCGCAGTGACGAGCAGGAGCCGGGCAGCGTCTGCCGATGGTGCGGGCGGTACCGGCGCACCTTCCGGGCGGACACCGGTGACCTTGAACGTGAACACTCCCTGGCCGGTCGTCACGGTGACCGCATCACCTTCAGTGAGCTCACCGATGCTCGAGAACGGTCCGCCGAAGGCGGCCCGGCGCCCGAACACCACGCTCGTACCTACCTGGCCCGGCAGCGGCGAATCGCGTCGATGGCCAGGCCCGTCGAACAGCACACCCGATGTGGTCCCCTCGCCGACGACCTCACGGACCCCGATCGATGGGATCTCGATGTACGCGACCGGCGTCCCGAGCTGTAGTTGGTTGCCCTCCGAATCGGTCGGCCCGATCGGAGCGGTGCCCTTGGCCAGTTCGCTCCGGAAGGAATCGAGGGAGCGGCCCTGCGCGGCCGAATGTTGCAGCGAGCTGACCACGACGAGCTGGGTCAACAGGGTCAAAGACAGCACGAAGACGAGCACGAGGGTGGCCCGGAGCAGTTGCAGGCTGGGGCTGAGCGGCGGGACATTGGCCCCTCGCGAGACCGGAATCGGTCGGTTGCGCGGTTCCGCGCGCCAGCGCAGCCGAGGAGACCTCGCGCGGGACAAGGCGAAGGTGGGGGTCATTGCGCTGCGGTAGGGAACAGCCTGATGAGCCGGTTACCGGGATCGAGCCGGATCCCGACGAACCAACCACTGGACTTGCGGGCAGGACCGTGAAGCCGATCGTGGTGCTCGTCACCCCGACGCTGGTGGTGGTCGTCGCCCCGACGCTGGTCGTCGTAGTTCGCGGCACCGTCGTGGTGGTCGATCGGGGGGCCGTGGTGGTCGTCGAGGCGATGGTGGTGGTGGTCGTGGTGGTCGTGGTAGTCGTGTTGTTGGTGTTGGAGGAAACGGTCCAGGTGATCCCGGCGGGTGAGTCGCTCGCCGCGGCCACGACCGTGATCTGTGCCGTCCACCAGCTATCGGTCACCCCGGCCTTGGTGCACGCAAACCCGATCTTGTACTCGCCGGCCGGCAGGGTTCCAGCCGGGGTGAACGCCCCGAACGACATCGTCGGAATCCCCGAGATCAGTCCCAACGGAGTCGCAGCCGGACCCTTGTTGCTGATCGCGCTGCCGGCCGTTGCATCGAACATCGCCGACACGAAGGCATCACCTACTGGGTTCGGGCCTGTGGCATAGGTGAGTGATCCCACATCGACCGAAGCAGCCACGAGGTACGTCTGCCACCGATAGGCAGGTGTGCCCGCACCGCTCCCCTCGCATGCAGCACCCTGTGGAGGAACCATCGAGAACTCCGTCGCACTGCCGCCGCCGGTCACGGCGATGCCGTCGGCCGGCCGACGGAACTCGACGCCGCCCAGGAAACCCGTCGCCGCTTCCACCTGCTCGTCGGCCTGGATCAACGACACGACGTTGAGCATCAGCATCGCCGCCGAGAACACTGCCCCGGCGCGAGCCGAGTTGCGTGCCCGCCGACGGGCTCGAAGGTTGAGAATCATCAGTGGGGATCCTTTGCGAGTGTGGTGGTCCGACGAGATCTGCGTTGCCAGAGGGACCAGGCCGCGACGACAGCGCCGAGACCAGCGGCTCCCCGTCAGCGCCTGCAGCGGTGGAGAACACGATCTCGGTGTCCCAGTACTTCGCCGTCGAACCGAAGTAGGTGCAGGCCACGCCGATGCGATATCGCCCGTCGGGGATCCCCTCCTCCTCGATCACGGTGAAGGTCATCGGCGGGAGGGCCGCGATGACCCCAGGCTGGCCGGGTGCAGGGTTCTTCAGGGTCGGCTGGTGGACGAAGGGACGGGTGTCCTCCCGGAACACGGCGTAACGATCGCCCTGATCCCAGGGCTCAGGACCGATCGGACCGTACAGGTTGTCGACCGGATCGTCGGCCACGGGAATGATGAAGCTCTGGACTCGCCATTGGTCGTTGGCGCTGTCGCCGGGACAGGTCGAACCGTCGGGCAAGCGTAGGGTGAACTCCGTGCCGGCATCACCGCGCTCGAGCGACGTGGTCTGGTCGTATGCCTCGACGATGACCACCTCGCCAACATCGAGTGGCGACTCGACGGTCGCCGCGGCGAGTCCGCCGGCGATCGACCACGTCACGGACGCGATCGCGACGATCTTCAGCGCGAAGTGCCGAGTGGGGTGCGCGAGCGAGAACGGTCTCATGTGCATCTCAGTCCTGCCCGGCTTCGCCGAGATCGATAGGGGGTTCCAGGCTGCCGTCGAGTCGGCGGCGCGGGCGCTTCGTGATCTCGAGCGCGCCGAGCGCCGAGCCGAGCGCCAGTACGCCGAGCCCAGACACGGCGTAGCGACTTCCCGCCAGATCGAGGAGGGGGGTCAGGACCACCGAGGCGGTCGACTCCGCCGATTCGTCCGCATCATCCGTCGGCAGTTCGGCAATGATCAGCACTTCGTCGCTCGGGGGCACCTCGGTGTCGACCGGTACCTCGGTGCCGGGCGTGATGACGCCGGTGTTGTTCGTCGACCCGCTGGAGGGGCGTCGTGTCGGCGAGCCGCCTTGCGGGAACGACGGCGAGTTCGGCTGAAGGGTCGCGACGGGGGCTGGCAGAGTGGTGTCGGGTGCTGGGGCGACGGGCGCCACCATCGTTCGCACCAGGTTGGCCACAGTTGCCGCCTCGGCCTTGAGGCTCTTCGGCATCGCCACATATCCCCGCGGCAGCTGGCCGAGCTCGAGACCTGGTACCTGGCCCGGGCCAGTGGCGTACTCGATGAAGGCTGCGTAGTCGGAACGAGCCTCGGCATCGAGCGCAAGCGGCGAGATCGCTGCGTAGGCCAGCGTGGTCAATGGGTAGGCACCGGGTGCCGATGCTGTCGGTGATGGCCGTAGCACGGTCGTTCCCTCGGCGGGCGCCATCGCTGCGACAGCCAGGGAGAGGCCGGAGGAATCGGGAGCGATGAAAGCTCGATCCGGTCCGTTGTCGCCCGAACGACTCAGCCGTGCCGCCTGCAGGCCGAACTGGGCCGCCGATGGGGTGTCGGTGATGGCGAGCATCCCTCGGCGACCGAGGTACTGCGGCTGCTCGGCCGCCCACACGCGGTCCGACGACTGGGCGAACGCGTTGTCGTTGATCTTCGCACCATCTGCTGCGGCTCGAGTGACCTGGGCCGTCTCCGCATAGCTGCGCTTGTAGGGCATCCAGTCGGTCCCGCACAGCGGGGGAGGAACGATGGAGTTGCTCGGCCCGCGCGCAGGCCCCCGATAGCAGTAGGGATCGGCCTTCGGGAACGAATTCGGCACCGGGTCACCGAAGGCGGCACCGGTCGAGTTGGCCTCCGCGGTGGCGCCATACACCGGATTGACCTTCATCCCCCATTCGTCGGGCTCGCCGTTCATCCAGGCCCGTGCCTCCGGGTCGGCGAGCACCCACGACCACAGCTGCTCGGCCGCGTCGGAGTTGCCGGCCGGCAACTGGAGACCGCTGAACGTGCGGCCGTCGGCGATCTGGAGCAGTTCGAACTCAGGATTGAACCGTTGGAAGTCGGGGTCGAAACCCATGTGGATCGGGTTGCCACCCAGCCAGGGGTAGTCGGGCGCAACCTGGATCGTGACCGCCTGACGGTACGACTGGGTGAGGAGCTTGGCCACGAGCCGTGGCGTCAGGTTGAGTTCGGCAATCCGCACCC